>CAYZFZ010000019.1:0-28360 GCA_964477795.1 uncultured Bifidobacterium sp. | reverse complement strand
GCGGAACGGGAGGGATTCGAACCCCCGGGGCTTGCACCCTCACGCTTTCAAGGCGCGCGCATTTGTCCACTCTGCCACCGTTCCGGGCTCGAATCTATCGCCGCGAAACGGCACGGAGCCCGCGGTCAGGCGCCGGGCAGCATCGTGTCGAACCAGCGGCGCAGCTCCGCTGCGTGGTGGCCGGGGATCATCACCAGGTGGTTGCCGAGGGGGTGATCGAGCAGTTCGCCCACCGCCTCGCAATCGACCACGACGTCGAGCTGTGTGCGGCAGCGGCCCTCACGCTGCTCGGTCACCAGCGCCTCGCCGTCGTGCACCCACAGGTGCTCCAGCGACAGGCCGCCCAGGCGCACCAGCGTCACCGGCCCAGGGGGCAGGCTGCCGGCGATGCCGACGCCGATGCCGCTCTCGAAGTGGGTCGACAGCTCGTAGCTGTCCACCATCGACAGCGGCACCGTGCAATGCGCCAGTTCGATGCGGCCGGTCGTGCGGTCGGCCGCGGCCGGGTTCGCCATCCACGCCGCCTGGCCGGTCATCGCCCGAGCCCACAGCATGCCCAACGTGCTCGCGACGTCACCCTCGCAGCCGGCCACCACGCCCGCGTCGTTCAGCGCCGACAAGGCGACGCAACCCGAGGTGTAGGCGCGGCCGAGCAGGTCGAAGCAACGCACTGCGATCGCATCGAGGTGTTGATCCATCACCACATCGCGCAGCACCGGCTCGAAGCGACCGGCGGTCTCCACGTCGGCGGGATGCGGCTCTCCCTCGCGCCGGCGGGCACCGATGTGGACGGGCACGGCCACCGGTGCGTCGATGTTCTCGTCGAAGCGGTCGAGCGCGTCGTCCAGGTCGGCATCGACGATGGTCAGCCCCCAGCGACGGTGCACCGCATCGCGGTCCGGCACGGACGCCACGAGCCAATCGCTCGGCGCGCCCAGCAGACCGACCCGTGCCCGCCGCAGCCGGTGCCACACGTTGAGGTCGCGCACAGCGTGGGCGAACTCCGCCTCCGACGACTCGGTGCCGAGCATGACGATCCGGCCGTTGGCGCCGTCGCGCTCCAGCCGGGCCAACGTCTCCAACGCGGCCGGCAGCGAGTTGTGCTCGGGATGGGTGAGCAGCAGGAGCGGCTCCGCCGGCAGGAACTGCTGGCGGGCGGCCCACGACGCCAGCACGGCTCGCTCCGTGCCGCCCGTCACGACCAACACCGCCATCGGACGCGACGTGCACGCCTCCTCCACCGACTCGACCAGCGTGCCACCCACCGACGAGATCGTCGGCTGCAGCGACGCGACGAGGGAGGCGACGACGTCGGCGCCGTGGAGGCCCGAGGCGATCGGGACGATGCTGCATGTGCTCACGCCTCTATTCCGTTCCGTGGGAGGCGTGACCGGCAGGGTCATCGGTCCCCAGTGAAGGGGCACTCCGCCGCTCGCAGGTCGCGCGCCGGCCCGGCGGCTGTCAGACGATGTTGCGGCGCAGTCCCTGCACCCACTCGTCGGCCTCGCGCCAGCGGGCATCGGCGAACTCGCGGGCCGTGGAGGCGTGCTCGCCAGCGGCGGGGTAGCTGCCGAGGAACTTCACCTTGCCCTGCTTCGCGTGCAACGCCCGCAAGGCGTCGGCCATCAGCTCGTCGGCGATGTGCCCGTGCGCGTAGACGACGAAGCAGTAGTCGCCCAAGCCGCCGTCCTTCGTCGGCCGCGACAGCAGGTTGCTGAGATTGATTCGGCGGGCGGCGAACTCCTGCAGGATCGAGATCAGGCTGCCGGGCTCGTCGGCGCGCTGGTAGATGACGAGCGCCGTGCAGTCGTGGCCGGTGGGCGCGGGCACGCCCTGCTTGGCAACGACGACGAAACGGGTCTGGTTGCCGGCGTGGTCGCCGATGTCGGCGGCGAGGATGTCGAGCCCGTAGAGCTCGGCGCTGAGCCGGGGCGCCACCGCGGCGCTGCCCGGGCCCAGCTCCTCTGCCACCATGCGGGCGGCCTCGGCGGTGGAGTTCGCGGCCCGCAGATCCGCGTGGCCCACGTGGGTGCGCAGGTAGGTGTGGCACTGGGCGCTGGCGACCGGGATGGTGAGGACGACCTTCACGTCGGCCAGCGTCGTGCCCGGTCGGGCCATCAGACAGTGCTCGATGTCGAGCACCACCTCGCGCTGGATGAGCAGGTCGTGGGCGAAGGCCAGTTCGTCCTGGGTGAGGTTCACCGTGCCCTCGATCGAGTTCTCGATCGCCACGAACCCGAGGTCGACCTCGCCGGACTCGACCGCGTCCAGCACGTCGGGCATCGTGCGGAACAGCACGTGCTCGGCGGCGGCCAGGTCGGGTTGGGTCATAAGAGCCTGCTCGGTGTTCGTGCCCAGCGGCCCCAGGAAACCGACGCGAAGACGAGCTGAGGTCATGCGTGCAGGCTATTGCGGTCGCCCGGATCGCGGCGGGTGGGTAACCCTGTCACACCCACTTCGTACAGTTGTTCGTATGGATGTCGAGCGGGTTGTCGAACTGGTGCAGCGGGTCGCTGCCGGGCCGCTCGACTCGTCGCGGGCGGGTTTGGCGGTGGCAGCGGCGGAGGTGCGGCGGTTGCGCAGCTGGGTCGAGGCGCAGGAGGTCCGGTTGGCTGCGCTGGCCGAGTCGACAGTGTCGTGCCCGGCGCAGTTCCTCGCCGAGGCGGGCGGTTCGTTGCGCGACGCCGGGGCCGTGCTTGCCCGCGTGGCGACGGTGCGAGCGGTGCCGGGGCTGCTGCCCGCGTTGTCCTCGGGGGCAGTGGCGGGCGAGCACCTCGATGTGATGGACCGCCGGCTGCAGCGGCTCGAGCCGGCGGTGCGGTCGCGTGTGCTGGGCGATGCGGCGGGGCTGGCGGCGGCGGCCGCGGTGCGCTCGCCCGAGCGGTTCTCGGCGTTCGTCGGCGAGCGGGTGCGGCTCGCGCAGCGCGAGGTCGGCCGCGACGACGGCACCACCCGGCTGCAGGCGCAGCAGGCGATGGTCGGCCTGTCGTGGCGTCTGGCGGCGGAGGGGATGCACGAGTGGCGGTTGCTGCTGGATCCTGTGTCGGCGGTGGCGTTCGACCAGGCGGTCGCTGCGGAGGTCGAGACCCTGTTCCACGACAAGGTGCCGCCGGGTTGCCCCACCAATCCGTTGCAGCGCCAGGCGTTTCTGCGGGCCCACGCCATGTTGTCGCTGGCCCGCGGGGGTGGCGGTCGTGCTGGCCGGCCCGAGTTCATCGTCGTGGTCGACGCCCGCGACGCCGACAGCGGCGAGGCCCAGGTGGGCGATCGTGACGCTGGCTGCGGGCGAGCCGAGTGGGGGATGGCCGGTTCTGCACCGGATGGTTCTGTGCCGGACGGTTCTGTGCGAGATGATTCGGCGCCGGATGGCTCTGTGCGAGACGGTTCGGCGTCGGATGGCTCTGTGCGGGATGGTTCGGTGTCGGATGGTTCGGTGTCGGATGGCTCTGTGTCGGATGGTTCCGTGCCGGCTGGTGACGGGTCGGCTGGCGCTGACGGCGAGGGCCTCGGCGGTCGACGAGACGGCGAGTACGTCGTCGACTGGGGGCTGCCGGTGGAGGTGCCGCAGCGAGTGCTCGCCGAGTTGTTTGGCCGGGCCGACGTGCACACGGTGGTCGTGCGCAACGGCGTCGTGCTGCACGCACCGGGCAACTTGCGGCTCGGCCGCACCACCCGCCTGGCCAACAGGGCGCAGCGGCGTGCGTTGCGAGCCATCCACCTGACATGCGGGGTCCCGGGGTGCGCGGTGCGCTTCGGGCAGTGCTCCATCCATCACGTCCACTGGTGGCGCAACGGGGGCCGCACGGATCTGGAAAACCTCCTGCCCGTGTGCACGCAGCATCACCACCTCATCCACGAGGGTGGCTGGGTGCTGACGCTGCTGCCCGATCGCACGGTCGTGGTCGCCCTTCCGGATGGCACCGAGATGAGCACCGGGCCGCCGCGTCGGAGGGCCGCGTGAACGCGGGGCGCCGGTTTGCCCGGCACAATGGTCCGAATGGACGAGGGCGAGCTGCAGCAGCTCATCGATGGTGTGCGGTCTGGTGCGGTCGCGCCCGACGACGCAGTGGCACAGTTGCGGCGGCTGCCGTTCGCCGAGGTGGGCGACACGCTGGTCGACCATCACCGAGCGCTGCGCCAGGGGATCCCCGAGGCCATCTACGGGCAGGGCAAGAGCGTCGCACAGTGCATCGAGATCGTCGGCGAGCTGCTGGCCGGCGAGTCCGGGCCGGTGCTGCTCACCCGGGTGCCCGCCGCGGTGGCGGGCGAGGTCCTCCTGGCTCATCCCGGTGGGGAGGCTCGTGCGGGGTGCGTGCTGTGGCGCTGCCCGGCTGCCAGTCGTGAGGCGAGGGTGTTAGTGGTCAGTGCCGGCACCAGCGACGTGCCGGTGGTCGACGAGTGCGTGCTCACACTGCAGGCACTGGGCTTCGCGCCCGATCGGCTCACCGACGTGGGGGTCGCCGGGTTGCACCGGCTGCTCGCCCATCTCGACTGCATCACCTCGGCCGACGCCGTGGTGGTGATGGCCGGGATGGAGGGTGCGCTGGCCAGCGTGATCGGAGGGCTCACCGCCGCGCCGGTGGTGGCCGTGCCCACGAGCGTCGGCTACGGGGCGGGCCTCGACGGGGTGACCGCGCTGCTGGCCATGCACGCCTCGTGCGCCAGCGGCGTCAGCGTCGTCGGCATCGACAACGGGTTCGGCGCTGCCTGCGCGGTGGCAAGGATGTTCCGATGAGTACGGCCTGGTTCCACTGTTTCGCCGGGACGGCGGGCGACATGACGATGGGTGCGCTCGTGCACGCCGGCGCCGATCCGGTGGAGGTGGCGGTCATCGTTGCCGGTCTCGGCGTGGATCACTACGCGCTGTCGTTCGAGCCGGCGATGCGCTGCGGGCTGTCGGCGACCAAGGCCGTCGTTGCGGTCTGGGACGAGCACGGGCACGCCCACGTCGAGGGCCCCGCCGCCGACGCCGCGGACGTGCACGCCGAGCACGAGCACGCCGGGTCCGCGCACGATCGCGAGGACGGGCACGAGCACGCCGGGTCCGCGCACGATCGCGACGACGGGCACGGCCACTCACACAGCCACGAACGGCACAGCGACTCGCACACCCACGATCACGACCACGACCACGGGCACGGGCACGGGCACGGGCACTCGCACGTTCACGACCACGGCACACACGAGCACTCGCACGACCACGGGCACTCGCACGATCATGGCCACGACCACGACCACGACCACGACCACGACCACGGCCACGACCACGGCCACGACCGCGGGGGAGACGACCACGGCTCGCACTCGCACTCGCACGGGGACGTGGGCGGGGCGCATCGGCCGTATCGGGTGGTGCGCGAGATCATCGAGCGCGCGGAGCTGCCGGCGCGGGTGGCGCAGCGGGCGTTGGCGACGTTCCGGGTGCTGGCTCAGGCCGAGGGGACGATGCACGGGGTCGATGCCGACGAGGTGGAGTTCCACGAGGTGGGGTCGCTGGACGCGATCGTCGACATCGTGGGCACGTGCGCAGCGCTGGAGGTGTTGGGCATCGACCGGATCGTGTGCAGCCCGATCACTGTCGGCATGGGGACGGTGCGGGCCGCGCACGGCGAGATCCCCAACCCGTCGCCGGCGGTCACCGAGTTGCTCGCCAGCCGGGGTGTGCCCAGCCGTGGGGTCGCTGATCGCAAGGAGCTCGCCACGCCCACCGGGGTGGCGTTGATGGTGGCGCTCGCCGACGAGTTCGGGCCGATGCCGCCGATGCAGGTGCACCAGGTCGGCTACGGCGCCGGTACCGCCGACATACCCGGTC
Source organism: uncultured Bifidobacterium sp. (assembly GCA_964477795.1). Taxonomy (GTDB): domain Bacteria; phylum Actinomycetota; class Acidimicrobiia; order Acidimicrobiales; family Ilumatobacteraceae; genus UBA668. The sequence goes on along the minus strand of CAYZFZ010000019.1, from coordinate 22,548 downwards.
GGCCGAACGTTGTCCAGGTCGTGATCGGGACGGAGCCGGCGCTCGAACGCACGCCGCAGCCCGGGCAACCGGCGCAGCTGCTGGAGGTGAACGTCGACGACGCCACCGGCGAGGTGATCGCCCACACGATCGCCGCACTGCTGGTCGCGGGCGCGCACGACGCGTGGGCCAGCCCGATCGTGATGAAGAAGGGTCGGCCGGCGCACACGGTGCACGCGCTCTGCGACCCGGCGAAGGCGGCCGTCGTGGGCGCGGTGCTGCTGCGCGAGACGGGTTCGCTGGGCATGCGCGGCAGCATCGTGCAGCGCTGGCCGCAGCAACGCGACGAGGCGGTCGTGCACGTCGAGGGTCACGCCGTCAGGGTGAAGGTCGCCGCCGGCCGGGTGAAGCCCGAGCACGACGACTGCGTCGCCGCCGCCGCCGCACTGGGCCTACCGCTTCGCGACGTCCTGGCACTCGCCGCACGCCTTGCCGAGGACGCGACAGGGCCCGGCGAGGGCTGAGCCTCGCCGAGCTGGCGTGTCTCAGGCCTTGAGGGCGTCGGCGACGATGGTTTCCAGCTCGGAGACTTCGACCTCGCCGGAGACGCGTGCCTTGACCTTGCCGTCGGCACCGACGATCACGAAGTACGGCCAGCCGGACGCACCGTAGGCCTCGGCGGCGACGCCGGCGGCGCCGTCGCCCTGCGCCTGATCGACCATCACCGGCCACTCCCAGCCCTTGTTCGAGAACCAGCTGGACGGCGGGTAGTTGGCGGCACCGGACGAAACCGCGGTGGCGACACCGATCACCTGCAGCTCAGCCGGCACCGCACCACTGTGCTTCCAGTCGTTCAACCGGGGCACCTCGGCATTGCAGTGGGGGCACCAGTGGGCCAGGAACACCACCATGTACGGCTGCTGCGAGGTGGCCGGGTCGATGGTGATGGTCTCGCCGGCGAAGTTCAGGCCGGTGAGCACCGGCGCGGTGACACCGACGGCCGGGTCGGGTGAGGCCGAGCTGTCGAACGACGAGAGCGGGTCGCCGCTGACAGTGACCGGTTGGCTGTCGGGCAGCGCGGGGATCGTCGAACCCGAAGCATCCGTGGTGGCGGTGGCCTTGTCGTCGTCGCCACCGGTGGCGAAGATCGCGATACCGACGCCGAGCACGATCACGACGCCGAGCGCGATCCAGATGGCGAGCTTGCTGCCGCCACCCTCGCCGTCGGCCCGAGCGGCCTTTGCCTGTGCCTTGCGCCGGGCCTCAGCCCGCTGCCGATTGGCCATGTTGTTCAGCCTCCGCTGTGAGGGTATTGGTGTCGAGATCGTCGTCGAGATCGAGGGGCTCGGGGGTGAGCAGCAACGCAAGGATGGCAGCAAAACCGCAGAAAGCCATCACGGCCAGGGTGACCGGCAGGCCGCTGGTGATGAGGGTGCCCGTGGAGAAATCGAGCGTGCCGAACGAGACGCGCCACGGGCTGGCGCAGCTCTGCACGCTGAGGCAGGCCTGCGACTCCTCCACCACGCGGTGCTCGATGAGGATGTGCCAGATGCTGGCGCAGATGCCGATGATGGCCAGCGGCGCGGCGAACCACTTCACCGCCCGGTCGCGGCGCAGGGCGGCGACGGTGAGGATGATCGCCAGCGAGTACATGAAGATGCGCTGGAACCAGCACCAGCGGCACGGAATCCAGTGCTCGTTGGTCTCACTGAAGAACAAGCTGCCGGATGTGGCCGTGACGGCGACGATCGCGGCCAGCGGCAGGTTCACCCGGTACAGCGCGTCGAGGAAGCGCACGCTGGCGACCGAGGGGATGAGCTTCGCCGCGACCATGAGGATGGCCCCGCCGAGCGCGATGAGCGCGAGCACCGCCTCGACGTCGTGCAGCGTGCTGATGGCGTCGTACGACATTCGGACATTCTGGCGCACGCTCACGGAAATGTGCTGGCAGGATGCTGCCCGTGATCGAGCCGGTCGTCGCTCCCGAGATGGTTGCCACCTTCCCGCACGCTGTCCTCGCCGACGTCCGCTGGTACCTCGACGGCCGCGACGGCCGCGCTGCGTACGAGCAGGCGCACCTGCCGGGCGCCGTCTGGGTCGACCTCGACCGGCAGCTCGCCGGCCACGGGCTACCAGCCACGGAGGGCCGCCACCCGCTCCCCACGCCCGGCGACTTCGCTGCCTCGATGGGCGAGCTGGGTATCGGTGACGGCAGCGTCGTCATCGCCTACGACGACACCGGTGGACTGACCGCCGGCCGACTCGTCGTCATGTTGCGCATGCTGGGCCGCAATGCCGCGGTGCTCGATGGCGGCCTTGCCGCATGGGTCGCCGCCGGCCTGCCGGTGGAGAGCGGCCCGGGCGCCACACCGGCGCCGGCGGAGTTCACGGCTCGGCCGTGGCCGACTGAGCGCCTGGCGTCCGCAGACGAGACTGCTGCCCACGCCGCTGCTGGCCGGCCGGTCCTCGACGCCCGCGCCCACGAGCGCTTCACCGGCGAGCAGGCACTGATCGACCCGCGCCCCGGCCACGTCCCCGGCGCCCGCAGCGCACCGTGGTCTGCCGTGCTCGGTGGCGACGGGCGATTGCTGCCCGCCGAGGCGCTGCGCACCCACTACGCCGCGCTCGGCGTCACCGCCCCGGCCGACGCGACCGGCGGGTCCGGCGCCATCGCGTCCTGCGGTTCCGGCGTCAGCGCCTGCATGAACATCGTCGCGATGGAGCACGCCGGCCTCGCCCCGGCGCGCCTCTACGTCGCCAGCTGGTCGGGGTGGTCGGCCGACCCCGCCCGGCCCGCCGAGCAGGGCGACCCCTGGGCCGACCGTGCCGTCGCGCCCGCCGGCGAGGACTGAGCGCGAGCATGGCCGACGGCACCCCGCACGACGGCGACGAACGCGCCACCGAACGCGCCGACGAACGCGCCAGCAGCCCCAACGGCGACGAGCGACCAGGCGCGCCCAGGAAGCCCAGAAGGCCGGAGACGCCGTACGGCGCGCTGCGCCAGCTGCGGCGCACCCGCCAGCTGCACCGGCTGGGCAACATCGAGTGGTTCGAGGCCGCCTACCGCGTCTACCTGCTGGGCATCTTCGGCGGCGGCAGCGTGCTGTGGATCAGCAGCTCCGTGAAGGACGGCCTCTTCGAACCGGCCACCGTCGCCGACATCGGCGAGCGTGCCCCGGCCGTGCTCGGCCTGCTCGTGTGCATCGGCCTGCTCGCCGGCCTGCGCGGCGGTGCCCAGGGCGGCCCGATCGCGCTCGAGGCCGCCGACGTCGTGCACGTCATGCTCTCCCCGGTCGACCGCCGTCGCGCCCTGCTGCGACCCGCCACACAGCGGGTGCGGGGCGCGATGTTCAGCGCAGCCGTGAGCGGCGCGATCGTCGGCCAGCTCGCCGGCCGGCGGATGCCCGGCTCACTGCTCGCCTGGGCGGAAGGGGGCGCGCTGTTCGGTGCCACCGCTGCGCTCGTCTGGGCCGGCGCGGCGATCCTCGCCCACACCCTGCGCCTGCCGCGCTGGGCCGCCACCGCCTCCGGCCTGGCCGTGGTGGCATGGCAGTCGCTCGCCGTCGCCCGCAACGTCCGCGGCCCGGCCGACAACTTCGGCAGCCTCGGTCTGTGGGGCTGGCGGCAGCACCGCACCGACCTGATCGCGGTCGCAGCCGCCGTCGCGGCCGTGGTGGCCGGCATGGCGCTGCTGCGCCGCATCTCGCTGGAGGCGCTGGCCCGCCGCGCCGCGCTCGTCGCCCAGCTGCGCTTCGCGGTCACGATGCAAGATCTGCGCACGGTGATCCTGCTGCGCCGGCAGCTCAACCAGGAGATCGCCCGCCACCGTCCGTGGGTGCGCCTGCCCCCCGCCGCCCACCCGGGCTTCACCAGCACCGTGTGGCGTCGCGGCTGGCACGGGCTGCTGCGCTTCCCCGCCTCGCGGTTGGCGCGGCTCGCCGCGCTGGCCGCCACCATCGGTGTGTTGCAGGCGGCCACCGTGCGCGGCACGACGCCCGCCATGCTCGGCTCGGCACTGCTCGGCTTCGTGCTCGGGCTGGAGGTGATGGAGCCCCTGTCGCAAGAGGTCGACCATCCCGACTCGAACGACAGCTACCCCGTTGAGCGCGGCGAGCTGATGCTGCGCCACCTGGCCGCACCGCTGGTGGCGCTCGTACCGTTCGCCGTGATCGCTGCCGCTGCCGCCGTCCTCACGCTCGGCGGTAGCACGCAGGCCGTCGCGCCGGCCGCGATCCTGGCGTTGCCCACACTGCTCGGCGGGGTGTCCGGTGGCATCGTCAGCGTCGTCCGCGACGCCCCCGACCCGTTCAGCTCGGCGACGCAGCAGGCCTTCGTGCCGCCGGAGATGGCCGGCTTCACCACCGCCTTGCGCCTGCTGTGGCCACTGCTCATCAGCGCCATCGGCACGAGCACGGTGCTGCTGCCACGGGCCGCGCTGCGCGCCGGTGATTCGCTGACCGGTGCCGCCATCCGCGGCGCTCTCGGCTCGCTGCTCGTGATCAGCGCCGTCTGCTACTGGGTGAAGGTGCGCGACCGGATGCGCCGCAAGATCCGCGAGTTCATGGACGAAGGCCGCGCCCAGACCAGCGCGCAACGCCAGCAAAGGAGCCGGGCATGAGTGCCGCCCTCAGCACGCACCAACTCAGCAAGGACTACGGCGACCGGCCGGCGCTCGTCGCGCTCGATCTCGACGTGCCGATGGGTCAGCACGTCGCGCTCGTCGGCCACAACGGCAGCGGCAAGACGACGCTGCTGCGCATGGCGGCCGGCCTGCTCGATGCCACCGACGGCGAAGCCCGCATCGCCGGCCATCTCGCCGGCTCGCCGGGCGCACGCACCGCGCTCAGCTGGCTCAGCGACACGCCCACGTTCTACGACGACCTGTCGCTGTGGGAGCACCTCGAGTACGTCGCCCGCCTCCACGGTGTGAGCGAGTGGACCGCGAAGGCGGAGGCGCTGCTCGACCGCCTGCACCTCGCCCACCGCCGCGACGACATTCCCACCACGTTCAGCCGCGGCCTGCGCCAGAAGGCGGCGATCGCCATCGCGCTCATCCGCCCGTTCCAGGTGATGCTCGTCGACGAGCCCTTCGTCGGCCTCGACCAGGCGGGCAAGGACACCCTGCTGGAGCTGCTCGACGAGGCCGCGGCGAGCGGCGCGACGCTGCTCGTCGCTACCCACGAACTCGCGTTCGTGAACCGGGTGCAGCGGCTGCTGGCGCTGCGCGACGGTGAGCTGGTGTACGACGGGCCCCCGAGCGACGCCGACGTGCACAGCCTCGTGCTCCCCGCCTGAACGGCGCCGCCGCGCGATCAGCTGAACTGTCACCTGAACTGTCACCTGAACGGCAGCTGAAGGTGCAGGTGAGGCGACCCGTCGACCGGCATCGGCCACCGCGCTACTGTTCCGAGCATGTCCGCTGAATTCGCCTCCGTCAGTACCTCGTCCTTCGACCCGGCCGCGCTCGCCGCCAAGCTCACCGAGCAGGCAGCCGAGGGCTGGACGGTCGTCAGCATCGTCCCCACGGGTGGCGACATCACGGCGTTCCTCACCCGCGAGGCCGGCGCGTCCGCCGAGGCCGCCGAGGCAGTCGTCGCCGCGCCGGTCGAGGCCGCACCAGTCGCCGAGCCCGAGCCGGCCCCCGCCGCCATCGAGCCCGAGCCGGCCCCCGCACCCGAGCCGGCCGCCGAGCCCGCTGGGTGGGCCGTCGCCCCCGAGCCGGCACCGATGGCCCCCATCGCCGAGGCCGCCCCCGCCTACACCCCGGCACCGACCTACACGCCGGCCCCTGCGCCCGCCCCGGCACCGGCTCCGGCCGCCGCCCCGGCCGTGCCCGCCGGCTGGTACGCGGACCCGGCAGGCCGCTTCGAGCTGCGCTACTGGGACGGCGGCACCTGGACCGAGCACGTGTCGCGCGCCGGCCAGCAGTTCACCGACGCCCCCGTCGCCTGACCAGCCGACACAACTCAGGCGGCGGGCCCCTGGCCTCGCGCCGCGTGCCCTAGGGACCTTGGTCCCTGCTCCCACCTCGCGCGTTCCGGCCTGGGTAGCCTCCTGGCCATGCGTGCCACGTCGATCGGCCACGCAGGGATCCTCGTCGACACCGTCGACGGGTCGATCTGCTGCGACCCCTGGTTCCTCCCGCAGTTCTTCGGTTCCTGGTTCGTGTTCCCCCGGAACGACCAGCTGTCCGCGGACCTGATGCACCGGATCTGCAACCCGGATTACCTCTACATCTCCCACATCCACGCCGATCACCTCGACGAGGAGTGGTTGGTGGCCAACATGAACAAGGACGTCAAGGTCCTCATCCCCGGCTATCCCACCCGCGAGCTCGAGCGCATCATGCGCCGCCTCGGATTCCACAACATCATCCGCACGGTGGACCGCGAGGAGATGGCCCTCGGCCCCAACCTGCGGATCACCATCCACTGCGAGGTCTCGATCACCGATGGCCCCGGTGGCGACTCGGCGCTGGTGATCAGCGACGGCACCGCCCGGCTGGTGAACCAGAACGACTGCCGCACCAGCCACCTGGAGACGCTCAGCGCCCACGGCCCGGTCGACCTGCACTGGCTGCAGTACAGCGGCGCCATCTGGTACCCGATGGTCTACGAGGAGACGCCGGAGAAGATGCGTGAGCTGGTCGACGCGAAGGTCGACAGCCAGTTCACCCGTGCGATGCGCTACGTGGAGGCCATCGACTCGCGCGCCGTCGTGCCCAGCGCCGGCCCGCCTGCCTTCCTCGACCCCGACCTGTGGTTCGCTAACATCATCAAGGGCGACGAGCTGAGCATCTTCCCCGACCAGCGCTCGTTCATGGCCCGGCTCGAGGCCGCCGGCCGGCAGGGCATCCTCGCCATCCCCGGCACCGAGATCGAGTTCGGCACCGCCGGTGAGATGAAGATCACCCACCCGATGCCCGATGCGGCCGTCCGGGCCATCTTCGACGACAAGGAGGCCTACCTGCGCCAGTACCAGCAGGACTGGCTGCCCTGGCTGGAGCAGATGCGCGCCACCTGGCACGCCGCCACCCCCGACCTGCTCGACACGGTGAAGGCCTGGTGGGAGCCGCTGATGGCGATGGCCCCCACCCTGTGCGACGCCGTCGGAGCCGTGTGCGTGCTGCACGCCGGCGACCTCGCGATCGCGATCGACTTCCCCAACCGGCAGGTGCGCGAGTGGACGGGCGAGGCGCACTCGTTCCGCTTCAACATCCAGCGCGAGCTGGTGGAGACCGTCGTCGCCCAGCGGGCCAACGACTGGAGCAACGCCCTGTTCCTGTCGTGCCGCTTCACTGCCTGGCGCGAGGGTCCGTTCAACGAGTACCTCTACAACTTCTTCAAGTCGCTGTCGGTGGAGCGCATGCGCCGCGCCGAGGCGGAGGCCGTGCGCAAGCACGACCCCGATCGCGATGCGCTCGCCGCCGAGGAGTTCGAGCTCGACGGCTGGATCATCGAGCGCACCTGCCCGCACCGCCAGGCCGACCTGAAGGTGTTCGGCGAGATCGACGGCGACGAGTTCGTCTGCACGCTCCACGGCTGGCGCTTCGACCTGGCGACGGGCACCTGCCGCAACGCCGCCGACCATTACCTGCGGGTGCGCCGCGCCGAATAGCCCAGCCGACTGGCTCGCGGGCCGCGGGCTGACGCGTCAGCGGCGGGTGAGCAGGCGCAGCCGGTACGCGAACTCGTAGCGGCCGGCGGGCAGCAGGTACTGCGGCAGCACGTCGGGCCCGCAGCTCGCCGTGCCCAGCCCACGGTGAGCGGCGTCGAGGTGCACGATCAGCTCGCGCCGGGGTGTGAGCTCCGTCGCCGTCGTCGCGGCGAACAGGTCGCCGGCGGTGTGATGCGTGGCCGAGCAGTGCAGCACCGCCGCCTCACCGCGCGTGCCCGACGGTGTGGCAACGCGCAACGCCTCGACCCGCAGGGTCTGGCCCTTCGCCGGGTCGGTGCACTCGAACCAGCGGCAGCCGGTGCGCAGCCCGAACTCCTGGGGCACCAGGTAGGGCAGCTCGTCGGGCGGGCTCTCCCAGACACCGAGCATCGCGCCGGCACGACGATCCGGGTAGTTCTCGTGCGGCCCGCGGCCGAACCAGCGCACCCGGCGGAAGCGGGCGGGCAGGGCGAACTGCACGCCCACGCGCGGCAGGTCGGCCAGCTCCGGGGGGACGACGACGGTGTGGCGGTACTCGACGCCGCCGGCGACCTCGGTGCGCTCGCAGGTGTGCCGAACCAGCTGCTCGGCGGGCAGCCGGTCGACGCCGGCTTCCTGCCAGCGGCCGAGCGCCTGGCCACCCACCCGCAGCCGCTGGGCGAGCTCGGGCATCAGCTTGAAGCCGTCGTTGTCGGCGGCGGCCCGCCACAGGGTGAGCGCCACGGGTGCCGCGAGCACGCGGTCGATCTCGCGCGCGGTGCCGGCGCTGACCCGCGAGCGGGACGCGGCCGGCGATGCGGCGGCGCCGCGGGATCTGGGCGCCGCTCGCAACGCGACCTGATCCCACGCGACGAGGTGGCCCTTGGGAGCCCAAGCGGTGGCGGCGAGTGTGGTCCAGCGCACGGACAGGTGCACCTCGCCCTCGCCTGCGGGAAGAGCGGCCGGCAGCGGCACCGTGACGTCGTGGAGCGGGGCGACCGGCGGCACGCGCAGCCGACCGCGTTGAGCCACCGCGCCGTCGAGCAGCAGCTCCCAGTCGGCGCGCAGCCCTCCCAGCCCGGTGAACGACTGGCGGTTGGCGACTCGCAGCGACGCCCGCGCGCCCCTCCCGGCGAGCGTGACGGCGACCGGCCGGTACACCCAGGCCACCTCGCGCATCGCCGGGTGTGGCTCGAGGTCGCTGCTGACCAGCCCGTCGGCGACGAAGTTGCAGTCGTTGGGCTCGTCGCCGAACTGGCCGCCGTAGGCGAGGCGGACGGTGCCGTTCGGCAGCACCTGGCGGATGCCGTGGTCTTTCCACTCCCACAGGAAGCCGCCCTGCAGGCCGGGCGTGGTGGTGATCACGTCCCAGTAGTCGGCGAGCGAGCCGTTGCTGTTGCCCATCGCGTGGCTGTACTCGCACAGGATCAGCGGTCGCGTGCCCTCACCGGCCTCGCCGTAGCGGCGGATGGCATCGATGGGGGCGTACATCGGGCAGACGACATCGGACGCCGCCAGCCCGCCATCCACCCAGCCCTGATGGAACACGGCGCCCTCGTAGTGCAGCGGGCGGCTGGGGTCGGCGCTGCGGATCCAGCCGGCGAGTGCGTCGTGGTTGCTGCCGTAGCCGCTCTCGTTGCCCAGGCTCCACAGGATGACGGACGGGTGGTTGCGATCGCGCTGCACCATCCGCGCGCCGCGCTCCAGCCACGCACTGCGCCACCGCGGGTCGTGGCACAGGCTGGTGTTGTAGCCGTGGCTCTCGATGTTGGCCTCGTCGACGAGGTACATGCCCAGCTCGTCGCACAGGTCGTAGAACGCCGTGTCGTTGGGGTAGTGCGACGTGCGCACGGCCGTGATGTTGTGCCGGCGCATCGTCAGCAGATCGGCGCGCATGTCGTCGATCGTGACCGCCTTGCCGCGGTCGGGGTGATGGTCGTGGCGGTTGACGCCGAAGATCCACACCCGCCGACCGTTGACCAGCAGCTGCCGTTCGCGGATCTCCACGTGACGAAACCCGACGAGCTGGTGAGTGCGATCGAGCACGTGGCCGTCGGCCGACAGCAACTCGATCTCCACGCGGTACCGCGTGGGCGACTCCGCGGACCACGGCTGCACCCGCGGCACGGTGAACGCGTGGCGGGTGAGGAAGCCCTCGAACAGGTACGGCCTGGCGAAGCGGTGCGGCACCGCCTCCACCGAGGGGCGCCCGATGCGCCTGCCCGTGGGCCCCAGCAGTGCGACCCGCACCCGGTGGCCGGGCAGCGCGGCGCCGGCCCAGCCGACGGTGGTGGTGACCGACAGGCGGCCGCTGCCGTCGTCGACGCACAGGTCGGCAGCGCACACCGCGTCGGCCAGGTGCGCCGCCGCGCGCGCCTCCACGAACACCTCGCGGTGCAGCCCGGCCATCCACCACTGGTCCTGGTCTTCCACGTAGCTGTGCGCGCTGTAGCGGGCGACCACGATCGCCAGCTCGTTGGTGCCCGCCCGTGCGGCCTCGGTGATGTCGTACTCGCTGGGCAGCCGGCTGTCGGTGCCGTACCCGACGAAGGAGCCGTTGAGCCACACCGCGTGCACACTCTCGGCGCCGCCGACGTGCAGCACGAGCCGGCGGCCCACCCAGCCGGCCGGGATCTCGAGGCGGCGCCGGTACACGCCCGTGGGGTTGTGCTCGGGCAGGTGCGGGGGCGGGCCCGGGAACGGCATCTGGATGTTGGTGTAGTGCGGCAGATCGCCGACCCCCTGCACCGTCCAGTTGCCGGGCACTGCGACCTGGTGCCACTGGCGCCCGCTCGTGCCGCCGGTGAGCGCCGACGCGGGGACTGCCGCAGGCGACTCGAACAGGCGCAACGCCCACTCACCGTGCAGGTTGCGCCTGGTGCGCCCGTCACCGTCGGCGGGCAGCGGCACGTGCATCGGCAGGCGGTGGAGGGCGACGACCTCAGGGTCGGCCCACGGTGCCGAAGCGCCGATGTGGGGGAGCACCCCCGCCTACTCGTGCACCCAGACGGGCGTGCCCATCGGCACCAGCCCGCTGTCCCAGATGAAATCCATCGCCTGGGTGCTGAGCCGCACGCAGCCGTGCGAGGCCGGGTAGTTCGGCACGCTGGTCATGCCGTGGATGGCGACGCCACCGTGGAAGTACTTCGGCCGGTAGATCTTGCCGAGGTCGCCCTCCCACCAGCCCTCCGGGCGCTCACGGTTCACCTTCCACAGACCGTTGGGGGTGACCGCGTCGCCGCTCTCGATCTTGGTGGGGTCGTTCTTGTTGTGCGCCTCGTAGGGGATGCCGCTGCCGGTGGACGTGTTGAACGTGTACAACGTCTGCCCGTCGACGACGATGAACAGCAGCTGCTTGGCCTTGTCCACCTCGACAAGGGTGCCGCTGTCGGCGGTGCCGTGGGCTTTGTCGCCGAAGCCGGTGAGGTACTGCGCGGTGGTGTCGTCCACCTTGCCGGTGGCCGGCAGGCCGATGTACTTCTGGAACGCCATCACGGCCTGCAGCGTGGCGAACCCGTACTGGCCGTCGCTGAGGCCGTTCCAGAAGCCGAGGAGGGTGAGCCGATCCTGCAGCGCCACGGTGTCGGGACCGTTGGACTTGCCGACCGCGACGATCGGCACCGCCGCCGGGCCGACGACCACGAGATTCGACGGCACCGTGGTGGTGGGCGCGGCCGTGGTGGTGGGGGCCTCGGTGGTGGTGGTGGGCGCCTCGGTGGTGGGCGCCTCGGTCGTGGGTGCGAGCGTGGTGGGCGATTCGGTGACCGGCGCGACCGAGTTGACCGGGGCGGTCTGCGTCGTGGCCGGGGAGTCGGCACTCGAGGTCTGGGAGCAGGACGACATGGCAACGAGCGCGCTGGTGGCGCACAGCCAAGCGATACCGGTGCGGAGCGAGGTCATGACGTGTGATCAACCCTGGGGGAGAGCGACTGTTGCGCACACAACACTACCCAATGCCCTGTTCAGAACGTGGGCAGCTCGAACCAGACGGTGAGCCCGTACTTCACCCCGCTGCGCAGCGGTGTGGCCTGATGCGGATGGGTGACGAGTGACGGCCACACGATGAGCTCGCCGACCGACGCGACCTCGTTGGTGACCCCCTGGCGCGGGAAGTCGAGCACCGCTCCCTCGTAGCCGTCGTTCAGCTTCGCCGAGGCGGACACCTGGGCGATGTCGTGGTGCATGCGCAGGTGCTCCTGCTCGCCCATCGCGTAGCGGATGACGAACACGTCGCGCAGGCCGTGGTAGTCGATGTACGGCCACACCGTCTGCAGCTGTGGCCAGATGCGCACCCCGAGGTCGACCTCCACGTGCTCGAACAGGCGAGGGCTGATGACGGCGAGCGACACCTCGTGACCGGGCACCGGGTCGTCGGGCTGGGGTTCGAACGCACCGACCGCTTCCGCCGCGCGGATGACCGTGGCGCAGAACTCCGGCGTCCAGAACGGCACGACGAGCACCTCCGCGCCGACGACCTGCACGCCCTCGCGCTCGTCGGCTGCACCCCGGTAGCCGAAGATCTGCTGCAAGTCGTCGTACTGCTCCGTCATACGACCGATCGTGTCAGAGCCGGGGAGGGAAGCGCCAGCGACGAGCCGGAGGAGGGAGCAGCCGAAGCGGAGCGGCGGCCAGTCCCGACCATTCGGTGAGGAGGGAGCAGCCGAAGCGGAGCGGCGGCCAGTCCCGACCGTTCAGCGGAGTTCGCTCGCCGCGAGGAACCAGGGTTCGCGTGGCACACGGTCGAGATGGAAGCGGGCGACGAGTTCGGCGGCGGTCACGGGCTCGTCAGGAACGCAGAGCCCAAGGCTGGCACCCAGGCGAGCCAGCACCGCCGCCGGCGCGACGCCCCTCGCGGCCAGGTCGCCGAGCGTGACAGCGCCGTGCCGCTTGGCCAGCCGCGTGCCGTCGGGCGCGAGCACCAGCGGCACGTGCGCGTACGCGGGCTCGGGCAGGCCCAGCAGCTGCTGCAGCAACCGCTGCCGCGGCGTGCTGCTCAGCAGGTCGTCGCCGCGCACGACATGGGTGATGCCCTGCGCCGCGTCGTCGACGACCACGGCGAGGTTGTAGGCGGGCACCCCGTCGTTGCGCTGCAGCACCACGTCGTCGGTGCCGCCGTCGTAGTCGCCGGCGATCAGGTCGTGCACGAGGAACCGCTCGCCCTCGGTGCGCAGTCGCAGCGCGGGCCGCCGCCCTTGCTCGATCAGCCGCGCCCGTGCCGTGGCCGTGAGGCGACGGCAGGTACCCGGGTAGGCGCCGTCGGGCAGGTCGCCGTGAGGGGCCTGTGCCGCCTCGCGGATCTCGCGCCGCGTGCAGAAGCACTCGTACACGCGACCCATCGCGCGTAGCTGCTCGATCGCCGCGCGGTACAGGTCGAAGCGCTCCGACTGGCGCACGATGGCGCCGTCGGGCTCCATCCCGAGTGCGGCGAGCGCCCGCAGCTGGCCCTGCTCGTGCTCGGCAGAGGCGGTGACCCGGTCGAGATCCTCCATCCGCACCAGCCACTCCCCACCCTCGGAGCGGGCCTGCAGCCACGAGACGAGTGCCGTGCGCAGGTTGCCGAGGTGCAGCTCGCCGGTGGGGGAAGGGGCGAATCGGCCGCGCACGGCCCCAGTATCCCGCGAACTCGAGCTCCCGGACGGTCCGCCCCGGGCGGTGGTGGGGAACGACCACGTCAAGTGTCGGACCAGAACTGCCGAAGACATTCCGTCGCGTTCGGGTGGGCGCGGGAGAGGCTGTCGCGTGCCGGAGTCGAGAGTGCAGCAGACGGAGGAGGCCACAGGGTCCTTCGTCCGCGAGCGGGCACTGGCGATGGTGACCACCAACCTCGCGCCCGCGCCGTTCCTGCTGCTGCCCTTCACGTTGCTGGTCAGCTCGCTGATGCGCAAGGAGGTCAGCTCGGCGCGGCTGGGCTGGTGGGTCATCTGCGGCGTCGTGGCCACCGCCGTCACGCTCCTCGCGATGTACCGCTACTACATGCGTGGCGACAACCACGGCACCCCGCCGTCGACCCAGCTGCTCATCGGTGTCGCGTTCGCGTGCATCGGCGTCTTGTTCGGCCTGTGCCCGTGGGTGGCCGGCGAGGGGAGCGTCGAGCTGACGCTCCTGTTCACCCTGTTCCCCAGCACGGCGAGCGCGGTGGGTTGCATCGCCACCGCCGGCAGGCGCGACCTGTACCTCGCGTTCCTCGTGCCCCTCGTCGGCGCGGCGTCATGGGCGCTGCTCTCGTCCGGGGACTCGCGCCTGCGCAGCCTCGGGATGCTCGCCATCTTCTTCGGCCTGGCGCTGATCGTCCTGCACCACGTCGTCAGCCGCAACACGCTCGACGCCATCCGCCTGCAGTGGCGCAGCGAGCGGCTGCTGCGCGACCTCGCCCACGAGCGCAGTGAGCTGACCGGCGTCAACGACCAGCTCGCGTCCACCAACAAGCGGCTCGCGCACCAGGCCACCCACGACCCGCTCACGGGCCTGTACAACCGGCGCGGCACGCTCGAACTGCTCGACCAGGAGCTGGCCACGGCCGCCAACGGCCAACCGGTGGGCCTGCTGTTCTGCGACCTCGACCGCTTCAAGGCGGTCAACGACGCGCTCGGCCACCGCGGCGGTGACCGGTTCATCAGCATCATCGCCGACCGCCTGTCGCGCAGCCTGGAGCCGGGCTCGATCGCCGGCCGGATGGGTGGCGACGAGTTCGTCGTCGTCATGCCCGGCCTGGACATGGGCGGCGCGGCCACCGTCGCCGACCGGCTCGTCGGGGTGCTCGCCCAACCGGTCTACGCCGAGGGCAGGGAGGTGCCGTCATCGGTCAGCATCGGCGTCGCCGCGTCGCCGCAGCACGGCAGGTCGGCCAGCGAGCTGCTGCGCCACGCGAACGCTGCGCTGTACCGCGCCAAGGCGGGCGGCCGCAACCGGGTGGAGCTGTTCGACGGGACGATGGCGCAGGAGATGGTGAGCCGGCTGGAAGGTGAGCAGGCGCTGCGCAGGGCGATCGACGACGGCGAGATCGTCGCCTTCTTCCAGCCGGAGCTGGACGCCACGAACGGCCACGTCGTGGGTGCCGAACTGCTGGCCCGGTGGGTGCGGCGCAACGGCCAGGTGAGCACCGCCCAGGAGTTCATGTCGGTCGCCGCCTCGGCCGGCCTGCTCGAGCGGGTGACGGAGCGGGTCATCGCCAACGCCCGGCCGCACATCCGCCGGTTGGCGGTGCTCGGCCTGCCCGACGGCTTCCGCTTCCGGGTGAACATGGCGCCGGAAGCCACCGAGCGCAGCTGGCGCGACGACCCGATCGAGCAGATGCTGCAGGGCATCGACCCCATGCTCGTGACGGTCGACGTGCGCGAGAGCTCCGTCGCCGGCGACTTGCCGTCGGCGGCAGCGAACCTCGCGTCGTTCCGCGTGCGTGGTGGCAGGGTGTGCCTCGACGACTTCGCCCGCGGCGTGTCGTCGCTGAGCCTGCTGCGCCGGCTGCCGCTGGACGAGGTACGCATCGACCGGGTGTCGATCGACACGATCACCGCCCACCCGCACGACCGGGCGATCGTGCGCTCGATCATCGCGCTCGTCCGCGAGATCGGCTTCGCCGTGACGGCCGACGGGGTGGAGACGGGCGCGCAAGCGGACGCGCTGATCGCGCTCGGGTGCGTGCGCCAGCAGGGCCACCTGTACGCCCCGGCACTGCCGGCGGGCGAGTTCGAGAACTTCCTGCTGGCCAGGATGGCGGAGCGCTACGCGCAGGGGATCGACCCGCTCCCGACATGGGAAACGGACGATCTCGCCTAATCTCTGGCCGTCGGCTCGGAAAAGAGGTAGGCGAATGTTCTGTCCCTCATGTGGCACGGCTGCCCAGCCCGGCCAGAAGTTCTGCACCGAGTGCGGCGCCCCGCTCGCCGGTGCCGACCGGGCCCCAGCCGCGAGCGCTGCCGACCCGGCCCCGCCCACCGGCCCGCTGCCCCTCACGCCACCGTCGTGGGCCGACGACGCCCCCACGCTCGCTGCCCCACAGGTGCTGCCACCTCCGGCCGCGCCCGCACCGGCTGCCCCTGCACCGGCCGCCCCGCTGGCCGACCCCACACCGCCGGCCACGAACGCGCTCAACGTCGTGCAGCAGACCGGTTACGAGCAGCACGGTTACGCCCAGCCGGGCTACGAGCAGCCGTGGGCGGCCGACCCGACCACCGCGGTGCTGCCCGCCCAGGGAGGCGACACGGGCCGGTACACCGCCGTCAGTGCATTCAGGGTCACGCCGCTGCTCGCCGTCTCCGTGCTCGCCGCGATCGTCTCGGTCGTCACCGCCGTCGTCGACGTCGCGAGCTTCGAAGTCACCGGCGACCTGTCGGTGCAGCAGTCCTTCGTGCTCAACGACTTCGCCACCAACCTGATGGTCGGCGCGATCATCGGGGCGGTGCTGATGGTCGCCGGTGCCGCGCTCGGTGCCGCCGGCTACCGCTTCGGCAGCGGCCTCGCCGGCGGTGCCGGCCTCGCACTCGCCGGCATGTTCGCCTGGACCATCGGGCAGGTGATCGCCCTGTTCGACCGCACCGAGGTCGGCCTGCTGGAGGGCGGCGGCAGCTTCACCCTCACCACCACCCAAGAGGTCGGCTTCTGGCTGGCTGTCGTGGCAGCCGGGCTCGGCGTGGTGGGGTTCGCGCTCTCACTTGCTGCCGCGGGCCGCGACGGCCGCGGCGCGATCAACCCGGCGGTCGGTGTGCTCGGCGCGTTCGGCACGCTGGCCGTGGTGGTCGGGCCGCTGATCCCGATGCACGGCGCCGCGTGGGGCGACAATTTCAGCAACGACTTCATCCCACCCGCCACATTGCTGCTGAGGCTGGCGGTCGTCGTCCTGGTCGGCGTCGGCGGTCTCGTCGGCTTCCTTGCCAACCGTCGCTGGGGCCTCGGGCTCGCGCTGGGCAGCATCGGCATCGCGGTGTGGCAGTGGGTCACCGCGCTCGGCGAGTCGGGCGACATCCCGCTCGGCATCGCCGGCGGCAACCCGGGCGCCACCGACTACGCGCCGCACGTGGTCACCACGATCGGGCTGATCGTGATGCTGCTGGCGATCGTGGGCGGCCTGGTCGCGATCTCCCAGCAGAGGCCGGGGGTCTGAGCGCTCCGCGTCGTCAGCCCGGCGCGTATGCCGACGCGCGCCGCACCGCCGCGGCCGCCACTGCGTGGCCGTTGCGCGTGGCGGCGATCGCATCGTCGCCTGCGTCGAGCGCGAGCAGCAGCCCGGCGGCGAACGCGTCGCCCGCGCCGGTGGTGTCGCGCACGTCCGGCACGCTCTCGGCGGGCACGGTCCGCGGTGGCTGGCCGGCCTCCAGCACGATCGCCGGGTCGGGCCCCTGCTTCACGATCACGAGCGCGCCGCCGAGGTGATCGGGGTGCAGCCCGGGGCCCAGCGCCGCGGCCTCCAGCTCGTTGGCCAGCACCACCGACGGGCGCAGCGAGCGGATGTGCGCCAGCGCGATTGCCGGGCCCACCCGTTCGAGCACCGACGCCGAGGAGGCGTCGACGGACACGCGGATGCCCCGCTCGTTGGCCCAACCGGCCAGCGTCGCCGACGTCTCGGCGAGCGCGCCGGCGACCAGTGAGTAGTAGGGGATGTGCAGCGTGTGCAGCCCATCCAGCCAGGCGGGCTCGGGATCGGCCAGGTCGAGGCAGGCGGCGCGGTCGCTCAGCATGGTGCGCTCGCCGCTCGCATCGACGAGCACGATGATGGTGGCGGTTCGGCCGGCCCGGCGCACCGCCAGCTCGGCCCCCGCGACCGCCAGCGCCTCGGTGAGCCCGCGGCCGGTGGCGTCGTCGCCGACCTGGCCGATGAACCGTGCCGCGCCGCCCGCACGGCACGCGGCCTCCACCACGTTGGCGGCACTGCCACCTCGGCGGCGTACGACCGTGGCCGCGGTGTCGCTCGCCACGTGCACCTGCTCGTGCAGGTGCACCACCACGTCCTCGACCAGATCACCCACCGAACCCAACATGGCGGCGACGCTACGCCGCGATCGCCGCGCCCGCGGAAACAGCAGGCGGGCCGGCGCCGGCCGCCGCCTACCCTGGGGAGGCACCACGAGGGCGAGAGGTACCCCATGAGCGACAGCATCAAGTCCCAACTGCACACCGCGCTGACGGCCGCGATGAAGGCGCGCGACGAGCTCGTCGTGTCCGCGCTGCGCCAGGCCCTGTCGGCCATCGCCGTTGCCGAGACGGCCGGCGAGGAGGCCGTCGTGCTCTCCGACGAGCAGGTGGTGGCCGAGCTGGCGATCGAGGTGCGCAAGCACCACGAGACGGCCGATGCGTTCGTCACCGCCGGCCGGCCCGAGCGCGCCGAGCGGTCGCGCGCCGAGGCCGCGGTGCTGGAGGCCTACCTGCCTGCCGCGCTCACCGACGACGACCTGCAGCGCCTCATCGGCGAGGAGATCGCCGCAGCAGCAGCCGGTGGCGCCGAGGGCATGAAGGCGATGGGCAGGGTGGTCGCAGCCGTGCGCGCCAAGGCGGGGCCGACGGCCGACGGGGCGAAGATCGCCGCGATGGTGAAGGCCGCGCTGGCCGGCTGAGGGCAACCCAGCCGGCTGCGCGGCGCGCGACGGCGCCTCAGCGGGTGGCGCCCTCGGCGATCAGCGCGTCCATCTGGCCCATTGCAGCGCGCAGCCCTTCCTCCATGCCCATCTCCACCAGCTTGGCCATCGCCTCGTCGGTGGGGAAGGTGCTCACGAGCGTCATGCGTGTCGTGCCGCCGCCCGCCTCGTCGATGTCGACCCGGCAGATCGTGGTGGGCATCGCCGGGTTCGGCGTGCCGTCCGCGTCGGCGAAGCCGTCCTCGAACTCCAGCTGCTGCGGCGGCTTCACGGAGATGATCCGCCACCAGCCGTGGTGCTGGTCGCCCTCGGGTCCGGTCATGAAGTAGCTGACCTTGCCGCCCGGCTGCAGGTCGTGCTCCACCATCGTGGCCGGGTAGGTGGGCGGGCCCCACCAGCGCTCGAGGCGGCGGGGGTCGTCCCACAGCTGCCACACGCGCTCGATCGTCGCCTGGAACTCGGCGGTGACCGTGAGGGTCCTGCGGTCGGTGTCCTTGCTGACGCTGGTGATGGTCATCGGGGTTTCTCCTTCATGTCGGGTGGATTAGTGAGGTCGTGTGCGTCGCTTCCTGGTGGCGCGGCATGTCATCCGTCGTCGCCGAGGACGGCTTCGAAGCGCTCGATGCGCTCGCGCCAGAGCGCGGCGAACGCATCGAGCAGCTGCGAGGTCTCGCGCACGGTGTCGACGCGCCCGCGCACGAGCTGCTCGCGGCCGCTGCGCCGCTTGCTGACCAGCTCGGCCTGGACGAGCACGGCGACATGCTTCTGCACCGCCGCGAAGCTCATCGGGTAGCGGCGGGCGAGCGCGGAGACCGAGTGCTCACCCTGCATCGCGAGGCGCACGATGTCGCGCCGCGTCGGGTCCGCGAGCGCGCGGAACACGCGATCGGCGCGCTCGTCGGCGGTGCTGGTGTCACTGTGCCGCACGGCTCGATCTACAACCATATGGTTGTAGATTAGTGAAGCCGGCGGGTACCCGCAAGGGTCAGTTGCCGAAGTCCCAGCCGTCACCCTTCGCGTACTGGCCGAGCACGTTCTTGGCAATCAGGATCTTGTGCACCTCGTCGGGGCCGTCGGCGATGCGCAGCGTGCGCGCCCCCTGGTACATGCCCCACAGCGGCAGGTCGTTGGACACGCCCGCGGCGCCCCAGATCTGGATGGCACGGTCGACGACCCGCGTGTACGCGTTGGGCACATAGATCTTGATCGCCGAGATGTCGGTGCGCGCGGCCTGCAGCCCCTGGTCGATCTTCTCGGCCGCGTGGATCGTGAACAGGCGGGCGGTCTGGATGTCGATGTAGCTGTCCGCGATCGCGCCCTGGGTGAACTGCTTGTCGGCGAGCACGCCGCCGTGCACCTCGCGGCTGGCGGCGCGCTGCACCATCATGTCGAAGGCTCGCCACATCTGGCCGATGCTGTTCATGCAGTGGAAGATGCGGCCCGCGCCGAGGCGATCCTGCGCCGCCTGGTGGCCCTCGCCCACCCGGCCGAGTGCGTTGGTGACCGGTACGCGCACGTCCTCGTACTTCACCTCGCAGTGGTCGCTCTCCTTGCGGCCCCACACGCCGATGCCGCGCACGATGTTCACGCCCTTGGTCGCGGTGGGGACGATGATCTGCACCATCTGTCCGCTGCGCGGATCGGTGGCGCCCTTGTCCTGCACGCGGCACATGACGATGAAGAAGTCGGCGTCGATGCCATTGGAGGTGAACCACTTGTGGCCGTTGATCACGAAGTGGTCGCCGTCCACCACCGCCGAGGTGGTGAGTGAGCGCGGGTCGCTGCCCGGGTTGTGCGGCTCGGTCATCGAGAAGCCGGACTCCATCGTGCCGTCGATGAGGGGCAGCAGCCAGTCCTGCTTCTGCTGCTCGGTGCCGTACTTGACCAGGATGCTCTGGTTGCCCGAGTTGGGCGCCACCACGCCGAACAGGGAGGCCGCACCGATCGCGTAGGCGAGCACCTCGTTCATGTACGCGTGGGCGAGGAAGTCGAGGCCCATGCCGCCGTACTCCTTGGGCAGGTGCGGCGCCCACAGCCCGGCCTTCTTCACCTTCTCCTTGATCTCGGCGCGCAGCTCGAGGACGGCGGTGCGCTCGTTGAAGCTCTCGCCCTCGCGGCGCTCGGCCCACAGCCGGCCCTCGTTGGGGATGATGTCGTTGTTGACGATCTCGGCCGTGCGCATGCGGATGTCGTTGATCCGCTCGTCGAGGGTGGGCACGGGCTTGCAGTTCATGGCCATGGGCGCGACCGTATGCCCCCGCCCATGCCCGTCGTAGGGTCGAACGACCCCGAGCGGCGGTCGGCACGCCTGGACCACACCCGTCCGCCGCACGGGTACGGTTGCCGCGGGAGGAGCTGCCATGGCGACCGTCGACCTGGAGCACGTGACCGTCCGCCTCGATGCGGTGACCGCGCTCGACGACGTCAGCGTGCACGTCGCCGACGGTGAGCTGCTCGGGGTGATCGGTGGGTCGGGCTCGGGCAAGACGACGCTGCTGCGCGCGGTCGCCGGGCTCGTGGAGGTCGCCGCCGGCACCGTGCGCATCGCCGGCGTCGACGTCACGGCCGCGCCCACCGCGGCGCGTGGTGTGTCGATGGTGTTCCAGCGGGCGGCGCTCATCCCGCACCGCGACGTGCGTGGCAACGTGGCGTTCCCGCTGGAGCTGCGCCACGATCGCGAGCCGGAGATCGACACGCGGGTCACGGCCGAGACGCGGGCGCTGCACATCGAGGAGTTGCTCGCCCGCTCGCCTCGCGAGCTGTCCACCGGCGAGGCCCAGCTCGTGCAGGTCGCCCGCGCGCTGGTCCGCACGCCACGCCTGCTGCTGCTCGACGAGCCCCTGGCCGGCCTCGACTCGCCGCTCACGTCGCGGCTGCGTCTGGAGTTGCGCTCGCTGCAGCAGGGCTACGCGGTGACGACGTTGCTGGCCACCAACGACCCGCTGGAGGCGATGACCATGCCCGACCGTCTGGTGGTGATGGAGGACGGCCGGATCGTGCAGGCGGGCACGCCACTCGACGTGTACGAGCGGCCGGCGACCCTGACCGCGGCGGCGGCCACGGGCGCAGTGTCCACCGTCCCGGTGACGATGGAGGCGGAGGGCGACACCTCATGGCTCGTGCACCCCGGGTTTCGCCTGCGCTCGCCGTGCGCTGCGTCCGCCGCCCGAGAGGGCGCGCGCGTGGTGCTGGCCTTCCGCCCCACGGCGGCACGGATCGCCGCCGATGGTCCGGTGCACGGGGTGATCAGCGAGGTCGGCATCGTCACCGGCACGGTCACGGTGGCACTCGACGGCAGCGACGCTGCCACCCCGGACGAGGTGGTCGTCGCAGCGCCAGGCCCACCCCGCCGGCGCGGCGAGCGGGTGGCGCTGCACATCCCCGACGTGCTGCTCTTCGACGCCACCACCGGCGCCTCCGTCGAGGCCGCATGACCGGCGGCGGCGAGTGCTCGGCACCTGCGCCCACGGGGAAACCGATCGGCCGACCCGGCATCGCCGGGCTCGCCGGCGGGCAGGCGGACGGCGTCCTCGCCTGCCCGAACTGCGCGCTGCCGCTCACCATCGGCGCGACCGCGGCGGCCTGCCCGAGCGGGCACTCCTTCGACCGGGGTCGGGGCGGCTACCTCAACCTGCTCGTCGGTGGCCGGCTGAGCTCGTCGTCGACGCCCGGCGACACGCCCGACGCGCTCGCCGCCCGCAGGCGCTTCCTGGCCGCCGGTCACTACGCGCCGATCGCCGCTGCGCTCGCCGAGGCGGTGGGCACCCTCGACGGCCCGCTGCTCGATGTCGGCTGCGGTGAGGGCTACTACCTGTCGCAGCTGGCCGCGCCGGCGCGCTACGGCCTCGACGTCGCCAAGGCCGCCGTGCAGATGGCAGCTCGGCTGCTCCCGGACGCTCGGTTCGTCGTCGGGTCCGCCTACCGGTTGCCGGTGCTCTCCGGCTCGGTGGCGGCGGTCGTGTCCGTCTTCGCGCCGCACCCGTTCGACGAGTTCGCTCGCGTGCTGCGGCCCGGTGGCCGCTGGGTGACGGTGACTCCCGGGCCGGATCACCTGCGCGAGATGCGCCCCGTGCTGTCGGGCGATCGCGAACGCAGGGCCACCGAGCGGCTGGGCCGGCGCGCGGCCGCGCCGCCCGAGGCAACCATGTCGCGCCGCCTCAGCTGGCAGCTCGACCTCTCTGCCGCCGCGCTGCGCGACCTGTTCTTCATGACGCCCATCCGCTGGCAGGCGGGCGCCACCGGTGCCGCCGACGACCGCGGCCGCACCGTCACCGTCGACGTCTGGATCTCCTCCGCCGCACCCCGGCCCTTTACGTAAAGGCTGTCGGGCGCTGACCTGGGGCTGTGAGTTCGGAAGTTTGACGCA
>CAYZFZ010000018.1:12627-28793 GCA_964477795.1 uncultured Bifidobacterium sp. | reverse complement strand
CGCCCGACAGCCTTTACGTAAAGCCGAGGGGGAGGGGGCGAACGGCGGGGCGGGGGCCGTACCCTTCGGGGCATGGCCAGCGCATCGCCCACGCCACTGTCGGTCCTCGATCTGTCGGTGCTCAACGACGGGCAGTCCAGCGGCGAAGCACTGCAGACCACGGCCGCGCTCGCGCAGGCGGCCGACCGGCTGGGCTACACCCGCTTCTGGGTGGCCGAGCACCACAACATGCCCAGCGTCGCGTGCACATCGCCCACCGTGCTGATGGCGCACCTCGCCGCCATCACCCACAGCATCCGCATCGGCTCGGGCGGGGTGATGCTGCCCAACCACGCACCGCTCGTCGTGGCCGAGCAGTTCGCACTGCTGGAGAGCCTGCATCCCGGCCGCATCGACGTGGGCATCGGCCGCGCCCCCGGCACTGACCCGCGCACCGCTGCCGCCCTGCGACGGAGCCCGGACCTGCTGGGCGCCGACACCTTCCCTCGCGACTTCCTCGACCTGATGGGCCTGCTCGGCGATCCGCGCACCGAGCACGGCCTGTGGCAGCAGTTCCGCGCCACGCCGGCGGCCACCAGCGCGCCGGCCGTGTTCCTGCTGGGCAGCAGCGACTACAGCGCCCAGTTCGCTGCCCAGCTGGGCCTGCCCTTCGGTTTCGCCCACCACTTCGACATGGGCGGCACGCTGCACGCCGCCGAGCTCTACCGCACGCTGTTCCAGCCGTCGCACCTGCTCGCCGAGCCGTACCTGATCATCACCGCCAACGTGCTTGCCGCCGACACCCGCGAGGAGGCCGACTGGCACGCCGCGCCCGGCCGCCTCACCGCGCTGGGTCGCCGCACCGGCCGGTTCATCCGCCTGCCGTCGCCGCAGGACGCGTCGGTGCACCCCGACCTGCCCGAGGCCAACCGGCTGCCCACCAGCCGGGTGGTGGGGGCCATCGAGACGGTGGTGCCCGAGCTGCGCAACCTCGTCGAGCGCACGGGTGCCGACGAGCTGATGGTCACCTCAGTCGCCTACGACCTGTCCGCCCGCGTGCGCAGCATCGAGCTGCTCGCGCAGCACTGGCACGCCGCGCCGACGGCCGGCACCGACGCAGGAGCCGCCACCGAGGCCGGAGCCGCCACCGGGGCCGGGGCCGGGGCCGCCACCGGCGCGTAGCCTCGGAGGCATGCCGATCCCGTCCACGTACGTTGCCGACCCCGCCCGCTACGACTCGATGGAGTACCGCCGCTGCGGCCGCAGTGGCCTGCTGCTGCCCGCCATCTCACTCGGCCTGTGGCACAACTTCGGCGACGATCGGCCGTGGGAGACCCAGCGCGACATCTGCCACCGCGCCTTCGACCTCGGCGTCACCCACTTCGACCTGGCCAACAACTACGGCCCGCCCTACGGCGCGGCGGAGGCCAACTTCGGCCGCATCCTCGCCGCCGATCTGGGCCGCTACCGCGACGAGCTGATCATCTCCACCAAGGCCGGCTACGACATGTGGCCCGGGCCGTACGGCAACTTCGGGTCGCGCAAGTACCTGCTCGCCTCGCTCGACCAGTCGCTGGCGCGGATGGGGCTGGAGTACGTCGACATCTTCTACTCCCACCGGGTCGACCCCGACACGCCCGTCGAGGAGACCGTCGGCGCGCTCGCCGCGGCCGTGCAGCAGGGCAAGGCGCTCTACGTCGGCATCTCGTCGTACTCGTCGGCTCGCACCCGCGAGGCCGCCCGCCTGCTGGCCGAGCTGAACGTGCCCCTGCTGATCCACCAGCCGTCGTACTCGATGCTCAACCGCTGGCTCGAAGGCGACCACCTGCTCGACACGCTGGCGGAGGTGGGCGCCGGCTGCATCGCCTTCTCGCCCCTCGCCCAGGGACTGCTGACCGACCGCTACCTGCACGGCATCCCGCAGGGCTCGCGGGCAGCCACCGGCGGTGCGCTGGCCGCCGACTCCATCACCGGCGACCGCCTCGCCCGCGTCCGCGGCCTCACCGAGGTGGCCACCCGCCGCGGCCAGACACTGGCCCAGCTCGCCCTCGTGTGGGCGCTGCGCGACCCGCGGATGACGTCGCTGGTGATCGGCGCCAGCAGCGTGCGCCAGCTCGAGGACAACATCGCCGCGCTCTCCAACACCGCGCTGTCGGCGGAGGAGCTCGCCGAGATCGATCGCCACGCCGTCGACGCGGGCATCAACCTGTGGAAGACCTCGTCCGACCAGTAGCGCGACCAGGCGCCCTTCCGGCATGCGCAATGATGGGGCACCCGCTCGGGGGGAGCGGCAGGAGGTCGTCATGAAGCAGCTCACCGGTCTGGATGCGAGTTTCCTGTACATGGAGACGGCCACCACCTTCGGCCACGTGTGCGGGCTGGCCATCTACGAGCGGCCGTCGCCGGACTTCGACCCGTACCAAGTGGTGTACGAGCGCTTCGGCGCGCTCGTCGGGCAGGCCGAACCGATGCGGCGCAAGCTCGTCGAGGTGCCGTTCTCGCTGGACCACCCGTGGTGGATCGACGACGCCGAGTTCGACCTCGACTACCACGTGCGCCATATCGGCCTCGCCCCGCCGGGCGGTGCCGACCAGCTCACCGAGCAGGTGTCGCGCATCGTCGGGCGGCAGATGGACCGCAGCCGACCGCTGTGGGAGGTCTACGTCATCGAGGGCCTGGCCGACGGCCGCTGGGCGCTGCTCACCAAGCTGCACCACGCCACCATCGACGGCGCCGCCGGTGTGCTGCTGCTGAGCATGCTCACCACCACCGACCCCGACATGCCGTTGCCCGAGCCGGTGGAGTGGCACGGCGAGCAGGCGCCCAGCCAGAGCGAGCTGTTGCAGCACACGCTGCAGCACCTGGCGGCGAACCCGGTGAAGGGAGTGCGGCTGCAGCTGAAGCTGGTGCGCAACCTGGCCGAGGTGCTGGGGGTCAGCAGCGTCAGCAAGATGGCCTCCACCGCGCGCACCACGATCAAGAGCCTCACCCGCAACGCGGATGACCGCACCGACAACGAACGGCGCATCCAGTTCCCGCTCACGCCGGCGCCGGCCACCCCGTGGAACCAGCCGATCACCGCCCACCGCCGCTTCGCCATGCGCGGCACTTCGCTGGAGAACATCAAGGTGCTGAAGAACGCCACCGGCGGCACCGTCAACGACGTGGTGATGGCGATCTGCGCGGGTGCCCTGCGCGAGTACCTGATCAAGCACGACGCGCTGCCGGACAAGCCGTTGCGGGCGATGGTGCCGGTCAGCATCCGCACCGGCGACGAGGCCGACCCGTGGACGAACCGGGTGTCGAGCATCATTGCCGACCTGCCCACGCACGTGGCCGACCCGCTGGAGCGCGTGGCGCTGTGCAAGGAGGCGATGACCGCGGCCAAGCGGCAGTTCGAGCTGGTGCCCGCCGATGCGCTGGTCGACGTGGCCCAGACGTCGTCGCCGGTCGTGGCGATCGCCGCGATGCGGCTGATGTCGCGGGTCTCGAACCGGGTGAACCTGCCCGCCAACGTCACCATCTCGAACGTGCCCGGGCCGCGCCAGCCGCTCTACTTCGGCGGCGCCAAGCTGGAGGCATACGTGCCCGTCTCGATCGTCACCGACAACATGGGCCTGAACATCACGGTGCACAGCTACCTCGACCGCCTCGACTTCGGCATCATCGCCGCCCGCGAGCTGGTGCCGGATGTGTGGGACATGGTGGACATGCACATCGCGGAGATGGGCCGCCTGTTCGAGGCCACCGGCACCGACTGGGCAGTGCCCCAGCCCGCACCGCCGATGCGGCGTGGTAGCACCCATGTCGCGCCCGTGCCCGGCCGGCCGGCGAAGGCGACGAAGCAGGCGACGAAGCGGGCAGCGACCGCCGCGAGGGCCGAGCAGCGGGCGGTCGCCGCCGCGAAGCGAGCTGCCACGAAGAAGGCCGCGGCGAAGAAGGCTGCGCCGGGCTGACGCCACGCCGGCGCCTGACTCCACACCGGCGGGTCAGCTGATCTGGCTCAGGTCGAGGCTCGTGCCGGTCGTGTCCAGGCGGTTCACGTGATCCCGTTGGGGCTCGACGAAGGGGGGGCGGGTTCAGGTGGTGTAGCGCCGAGCTGCCGATGGGCACCCGGCCTGAGACGTAGGAAGCTCGTTCGGGCAGATGACAGGTCTTCCTGCACCAGGCGCAGGCAAACCTGTCATCCCGTGTTCGCGATCCTCCGAGATCTCGCCGACGGCCGCCCAGATCTGCCGATCGGTCCTTGCTGTCAGATCACCACGACAGGCACCATGCGGCAGTGATGAGCACCCTCTCGTTTGACACAGAACGAAGCGCCGAGTTGAAGGCGTGCCGGAACAATCAAGGTCCCGGCGGCCCGACGCAACGCAGCCTGGGACGACGTCATCCGCACGAACCGCTCAGCCCGCACTGACGCACGCCGATGACCATTGCCTCGTTCGACAAGGCCATCGATCGCGTCACCACCGTGATCCGGATGGAACCTTGATCCGAGCAGAGCCGCCGCCGGCTCGCGCCCAGCGAACTAGCGTGCCCTCGTGGACCCGGTTGCGAAGGCGCTCGTCGATCACTTCCGGATGACGCCGCTTCCGGTGGAAGGCACCTGGTTCGTCAGCACCTATCGCAGCGATGCCGACACCGCCGCGGGCGAGCCGGTGGGCACGGCGATGATCGGGCTGTACGCGGACGAACCGCCGAGCCGGTCGCTGTTCCATCGACTCCCCCACGACGAGGTGTGGCACTTCTACGGTGGCGACCCGATCCGGCTGCTGTTGCTGCACCCCGACGGCAGCAGCGAGCAGGTCACGCTCGGCAGCGACGTGCTCAGCGGCCACGCGGTGCAGCACGTCGTGCCGGCAGGCTCGTGGCAGGCAGGCGAGCTGGTGCTGGGCGGCCGCTGGGCGTTGTTCGGGTGCACGATGGCGCCGGGCTTCACGGGTGCCGGCTTCGAGGGCGGCACGGTCAGCGCCCTGCTCGCCTCGCACCCGCGCGCCGAGGCGGACATCCGCCGGCTGGCGATCCCCGACGATCACGTCACCTCGATGCCCGAGGCGTTCGCCACCTGAGGCGCAGCGCGAGACTGACCGCGCCATGATCACCGATCTCTCCGCCGCCGCTCTCTCCGAAGCCATCCACTCCCGCGACGTCAGCTGCCGGGAGGTGATGGGGGCCTACCTCGACCGCATCGACGACCAGAACCCGGCAGTCAACGCGATCGTCAGCCTGCGCGACCGCGACCAGCTGCTCGCGGAGGCCGCCGTCTGCGACGAGGAGCTGGCCCACGACCTCAGCCGCGGCTGGATGCACGGGATGCCCCAGGCGATCAAGGACCTGGCCGAGACGAAAGGGCTGCGCACCACGAACGGCTCGCTGCTGTTGCAGCACTGGGTGCCCGACTTCGATTGCCTGATGGTGCAGCGGATGAAGGGCGCCGGGTGCATCGTGATCGGCAAGACCAACGTGCCCGAGTTCGGGCTCGGCTCGCACACGTTCAACGACGTCTTCGGGCACACCCGCAACCCCTTCGACCTCAGCCGCACGGCCGGCGGCAGCAGCGGCGGTTCGGCGGCCGCACTGGCCACGCGCATGCTGCCCGTCGCCGACGGCAGCGACTACATGGGCTCGCTGCGCAACCCTGCCGGCTGGAACAACATCTTCGGCATGCGCCCCAGCCAGGGCCGCGTCCCGCACTGGCCCGAGCGCGACGGGTACATGGCGCAGATGAGCACCGACGGCCCGATGGGTCGCAGCGTGCTGGACGTGGCGATGCTGCTCGGCACGCAGGCCGGGTACGAGCGCCGGACGCCGCTGTCGCTGAGCGGGCGACTGGACGAGTTCGCCACCGTCGCGATGGCGCGCAACCAGCTCGACGACGACCCGGTCGGCACCCGCATCGGCTGGCTCGGCAACCTCGACGACCACCTGCCCATGGAGCCGGGCATCGTCGACCACTGCGTGGCTGCGTTGCGCACGTTCGCCGATCTCGGCTGTGAGGTCGACGCCACCCGCTTCTCGATGTCGCCCGATCACGTGTGGCAGGCGTGGCTGGTGTGGCGCCACTTCCTCGTCTCCGCCTCGCTGGCGCCGCTGGTGACGGACGCGACCAAGCGCGAACTGGTCAAGCGCGAGGCCCTGTGGGAGCTGGACAACGGCCTCGCGCTCACCGCCCGCGAGATCACCCGCGCGGCCGTTGACCGCACCAGCTTCTTCGTCAGCATCACCGCCCTGTTCGACCGCTTCGACGTGCTGGCCATCCCCACCGCACAGGTGTGGCCGTTCGACGGCACCGAGCGCTGGCCGCAACACATCGGCCACCACGAGATGGACACCTACCACCGCTGGATGGAGGTGACGACGTACGCGACGTTCGCCGGGCTGCCCGCGATCAGCGTGCCCGCCGGGTTCGACGACCGCGGCCTGCCGGTGGGCATGCAGCTGATCGGCCGACCCCGCGGCGACGCCGACCTGCTGCGCCTCGCCGCCGCCTACGAGCGCACCCTGCCCTTCGTCGGGGTCGCCCCCAGCAACCGCGCGTAGGGTCGCGGTCATGCAGCCAGTCCGCAGCTTCGAGATCTGCATCGACGTCGTCGACCCGGCGCCGGTTGCGACCTTCTGGACGGCGTTCCTCGGCTACACCACCGAGGACGAGCGCGACGGCGGATGGGTGCACCTCGCACCGCCGCCCGGACTACCGGTGCTGAACCTGCAGCGGGTACCCGAGACCAAGTCGGTGAAGAACCGGCTGCACTTCGACGTGTACGTCGACGATCCGCAGGACTGGATCGCGCGGGCCACCGACCTGGGCGCCACGGAGGTGCGCCTCCACGACGCGCCGGACGACTGGTTCATGGTGATGCTCGACCCCGGCGGCAACGAGTTCTGCATCTGCCTCGAGCGCGAGCCCGCAGGCGGCGGGGCATGACACACCTGCCGCTCGATCTGCACTCGCGCGAGTTCCTGGAAGACCCCGCGCCCACCCTGGCATGGCTGCGCGAGCACGACCCGGTGCATCGCAGCCCCTACGGCTACTGGCTGCTCACCCGCTACGACGACGTCGCCGCCGCGTTCCGCGACCCGCGCCTGTCCAGCGAGTGGACGAAGAAGGGTTCGCTACCGGGCATGCCGGCACGCCCCGCGGGCACCGACGACGCGTTCACCCGCGCCCAGCGGGTGGTGCTTCACTCGTTCAACATGAAGGATCCGCCGGCGCACACCCGCATCCGCCAGCTCGTGCAGCAGGCGTTCACCCGCGCCGCGGTGGACGAGCAACGCGGGCGGATCACCGAGCTCGTGGACGGGTGCATCGACACCGGGCTCGCGAAGGGCGAGCTCGACATCGTCACCGAGCTGGCCTTCCCGCTGACGATCACGATCGCCTCGGAGATGCTGGGCATCCCCGCCGGCGCCCGCGACGAGTTCCGCTCGTCGTTCGAGGCCACCGAACGGCTGGGAGACCCCACCGCCTCCGCGGACGAGCGCCAGGCCGGGCGCGACGCGCTGGTGTGGCAGCTGCAGTTCATCGGCGAGGTCGTCGGCGAGCGGCGGCGGCACCCGCAGGACGACCTGGTCACCGCGCTGGTGCAGGCCGAGGAGCGCGGCGAGACGCTCACCGACGACGAGATCCTGGCGGCGCTGCTCACGCTGTACACGGCGGGTGGCACCACCACCGAGCGGATGGTGTCAAGCGGCATGTTGTTGCTGTTGCAACATCCGGAGCAGATGGCACGCCTGCAGCACGACCCCTCCCTGCTCGGCGGTGCGGTCACGGAGATCCTGCGCTTCCACCACCCGAACCAGCAGACGTCGACGGCCCGTCTGGCGCTCGAGCAGATCGAGCTGCGCGGCAAGATCATCGAAGCCGGCCACACCGTCCGCCTCGGCACCGGTGCGGCCAACCGCGATCCGGCGCGCTGGCCCGACCCGGATCGCTTCGACATCACCCGGCCGGAGCTGGTGTCGCTGTCGTTCGGGCAGGGCATCCACTACTGCATCGGTGCCCCCCTCGCCAGGCTGCAGACGCAGATCGCAATCGGCCGCCTGCTCGAGCGCTGCCCCCGGATGCGGCTGGCGGATGGCGAGGTGCGACACGACCCGCGCCGCATGGACCGCTACGAGCGCGTCGCCGTCACCCTCGCACACGCCGCGGCATGACGATGCTCGTCGTCACACGGCCCCTGCAGGCCGACGACGTCGACCGCGCCGCCGAGGTGCTGGGCCTCGCGTTCGCCGACTACCCCTGGACGCGCTGGGTGGTGGACCACCGCGACCATGTCGCCCGCATCACCGAGCTGCAACGCATCGGCCTGCGCCACTTCGGGCTGCCGTACGGGAACGTGTGGGTCAGCGAGGCCGACGGCGCCATTCACTCCGTGGCCTACTGGTTCGACACGGGCCGGCCACCGCCGGACGACGAGCGGGCAGCGCTGAACGACCGCTTCGCTGCCCGCTTCGCCGAGCTGGAGGGCGATCGGTGCGCCGCATCCGCCGCCGCCGAGGCGGAGGTGCACGGCTGGCGCCCGGCCGAGCGCCACCTGTACCTCGCCACCACCGGCACCACGCCGGCGATGCAGGGCAAGGGACTGGGTGCGCGCACGCTCGCTCCCGGGCTGGCGCTCGCCGACCGCGAGGGACTGGCCGCCTGCCTGGAGACGTCGTCCACCTCCAACGTGCAGTTCTACGAGCACCTCGGCTTCGAGATCGTGGCCCACTGGAAGATCGCCGACGGGGCCGGCCCCGACCTGTGGACGATGCAGCGCACGCCGCGGTGAGGTCACCGCTTCGCCGGCACCGCGTCGTGCTGCGGGCCGGGTCGCCGGCCGTCCGCACGGTCGCGGCGCACGTGGTGCTTGCCGTCGTAGAGCGATCGATCAGCGTCGGCCAGCGCGACGTCCAGTGCGGTCGACGCGGGCCCGACGAACAGCCCGATCGACGCGAACTGCCTCGCCTCCACGACGTGGAGGTCGCACGCATCTTCGAGCCGCGCGGTCGCCTCGGTGACATCTGCTTCGGGGGGCAGGAGCAGCGCGACCGCGAACTCGTCGCCGCCGAGCCGGCCGACAACGCCACAGTGGCCGACCGCGGCACGGAGGTTCGCCGCGAGCGTGCACAGCAGCTGATCGCCGTCGGCGTGACCGTGCCCGTCGTTGAACCGCTTGAAGTGGTCGATGTCGACCATCGCGACGACGAGCACGGACGAGACTGCGGCGCGCCGCAGCACCTCGGCGTCGGCGAGGAACGCCCTGCGGTTGTGCAGCCCGGTCAGCGGATCGGTGCGGCTCAGGTGGTGCAGCTGATCGGTGGCAGCGCGCAACGAGGTGAGCAACCGCGCCAGCACCCCGGCGGTGACCGATGCCATCACTGCCGGCACCACCAGTGCGACACCGGCGCCGATGAGGATGTCCTCCGCCGGCGCCCTGGTGAGCACCAGCGTGACGTACGTGACGACCTGCGACATCGCGATCGAGAGCAGGGTCACGACCCACACGAACGCGCGCGAGCCGCGGCGTTCGAGCACGCGGAGGAGAAAGCGTTCGAAGGAGGACACGGATTCGATGGGATCCATCGCTCGTTTCAATCGGCACACGGTGCCAGTCCCTTGACGAGCCTCTTCGCCCGCTTCCGGAGGGCCACGCCACGCCGCTGAACAGGTCGGGGCGCGGTCGTACCCCCGGTGAGCCGTCCGCCGTGCAAGAGTGCGTGGTGCAATGAGTCTCTCCGGCCCCCACGACCCGTTCCTCCCGGCCGACGAGCCGGCAGACGGCGACGACGGCGAGCAGCCGGCTGCGCCCACCGGGCCCCAGCGCGTCGCGATCAGCACCTCCCCTCCCTGGGCGGGGGCCACCGGGCTGGTGGGCATCACACCGGCCACGGGTGCTGCCTCCGGCCAGGTCACGCAACAGCTGCCGTACGGCGCCAGCTCCTCGGCGCCGTACACGGTGTCGAGTTCGCCGCGCGGTGGTCGTATCAAGCGAGTGCTCGCCGTGTTGCTCGTGCTCGCACTCCTCGGCGGGGCGGCGGCATTCGTGTTCCGCGACCGCCTGTTCCCGAAGGAGACCGGCCCGTCGCACCCCGGCGAGTGGGATCCGCGCGTTGCCGGCCTGGCGGAGATGGTGAGCACCGAGCGCGGCCTGGAGTGGACGCATCCGGTGTTCGTCGACTACCTCGCAGAAGCGGACTACACGGCCCTGTTCGCACCCGCCGTGCCGACGGTGAGCAGCCCCGAGGACGCCACCGTCGCATTGCGCATCCAGCTCTACGACGCCTGGGGGCTTGCCGTCGGCTACGACCCCACCGCCGGCGAGTCGGCGCTGTTCGCCGGAACGACACTCGCCTACTACTCGCCCGACACCGATCGTGTCTCCGTGCGCGGCGACCAGCTCACGCCGGCGACACGGGTCGCGATCGTGCACGAGCTGACGCACGCGCTGCAGGCGCAGCACTTCGACGTGCAGTCCGCCTCGGCCGGCACGCTGTCGCTGCGTGCCGTGCTGGAGGCCGACGCGATGCGCGTGGAGGACGTGTACCGCGCGACGCTCTCCTCCGCCGACCGCACAGCCGCGGGCGAGAGCACCCTGCTGGCGGACAGCGCCGATCCGGCCCTCGCCGGTGTGCCGTGGCCGGTGATCGAGCGGCGCAACGCTCCATACGTCCTGGGCCCGCCGCTGGTGCAGCAGGTGTTCGCCACCGATGGCAACGTCGGCGTCAATCAGCTCATCCGCACGCCGCCCAGCGAGGAGGTGCTGCTCAACCCGTGGCTGTACGGCACCGACCAGCGCGAGGCACCGGTGACGGTGACGGTGCCCGACGGCGCCTCCGTGATCGACGCACCGCAGCCGCTGTCGGAGCTGGACGTGTTGATCATGCTCGACGCGTGGCTGCCGTGGCGCCAGGCTCGCGCCGCGCTCGACGGCTGGGGTGGCGGCGGTTTCACCAGCTACGAGCAGGACGGTCACGTCTGCTTCACCGCCACCGCCTCCTTCGAGCAGTCCGGCGATCTGTTCGCGAACGCGATCACCGACTGGGCCGAGGCCGCCGGCTCGGATGCCGCCCCTGCGGTGATCGTCAACGACGTCACGTTCGAGGCCTGCGCCCGCGGCCCGGGCGCGGCGGTACCGGCGGCCCCCGTGGTGTCGACGCTGCAGGCGCTCACCCTGGAGCACGACGCGATCGCGCTCGCCGGCCCGAACCCGTCGGCCGCCGACATCGAGAACTACCAGTGCTACGCGGCCACCATGATCGACGACGAGCTGCTCGCCCCGCTGCTCTTCCTCGAGCACCGCACGGCCGACCAGCAGGCGGTCTACCTGTGGGAGACGACGCTCGCGGCCAACGCCTGCGACGTCACGCCCCAGACCCCGTGATGGTGGCGCCGGCTCAGGGGCACGGGCTCAGGGGCACGGCTCAAGGGCGCGGGCCGAGCTGCACGGGGCCGGTGCGCCCGCGCTTGATCTCGTAGAAGCCCGGGCACTGCGCGACGAGCAGCACGACGTCGAGCAGGCGCTGCGCCTGCTCGCCCTCGGGCGGGGGCGAGACGATCGGGCCGAAGATCGCGACCGGCGGCTCGCCGAACGCGAGTATCGGCGAGCCCACGTCGGGCCCGGCGAGCGAGATCGCCAGCCGGGTGGATTCGGCGACCGGTCCGTCCCACGCGGTGTCGTCCATCGCTGCCGCCCACTGCCCGGCACCGCTCTCGGACGCGACCTCCGCGACGAGTTCCACCGTCGGCGCGACTCCGTCGTGGTGCACGCGGCGGCCGTACTCGGTGTAGAAGTCCCCGATCACGTCGTTGCGGCCGGCGGCGACGAGGGCCGCGATCAGCCGATGGGCCACCGTCCCGGCAGGCAGCACCCGGCGCAGGTGGTCGGACAGCTCCTTGCCCTCGTTGAGCACACCCAGGCTGAGGTTGCGCCAGCGCACCTCGATGCCGCGAGCACCGGCCGCGGCGACCAGCCAGCGGCTGGTGGCCCACGTCCAGGGGCAACCGGGGTCGAAGAAGCACTCGATGTGGGTGGGGGTCTCGAACGTCTGCACGAGCACAGCCTGTCACGGGCCCTCAGCCGCCACGCAGGCGATCCATCTGCCGCCGATCGCGCTTGGTGGGCCGGCCGGTGCCGCGGTCGCGCTGGAAGACCGGGCCATCCTCGGCGTCGTGCACCACCGGCGGGCTGTGGTCCACCAGGCACTCGGCCGCGACCGGCGCCCCGACGCGCTTGGAGATCACTCGCGCCACCTCGACCACCCGCTGGCGCTGGGCGATGCGGGCCTCGATGCGATCGCCCACGCGCACGGTGGTGGCGGCCTTGCCCACCCCGCCGTTCACCGTCACCCGGCCGGCCCGGCACAGCTCGGTGGCCACCGACCTGGTGGGCGTCAGCCGCACTGCCCACAGCCAGACGTCGAGGCGCGCGCCGGCGACCGTGGTCGCCTGACCGGTGGTGGGTGCGCTGCCCATCGCGCCAGCGTGCCACGTCTCGCACGCCGCTAGGTTGCTCGGGACCGCAGACGGACCAGAAGGGGGTGCGGAGATTGAGCGGCGGGACCACACCGTGACCTCCACATCCGACACCGAGACCTCGGCAGGCTCGGTTGCGAACGACAGCCAGGCGCTGGACGACACGCTGGACCTCGCCCGCCGCCGGGCCGAGTCGCAACGGCCCGATCGGGCCAGCCGCATCGGCGCGGCGGTGATGGGCGTGCCGTTCCTGCTCGCCGCGGGCATCCTCCTCACCCGCAGCCACGCGCTCACCAGCCGCGATCTCCTGATGGCCGTCGTCCTGGGCGTGCTCTACTTCGTCGCCAGCCGGGTGGAGTTCGAGAGCGCGATGGGCACCACCGTGCCGTCCGAGCAGATCCTGGTCGCGATGTACCTGATGCTGCCGGCCACGCTGCCCCCGGTGGTGGCGCTGTGCACGCTCATGTGCATCAAGGGCTCCTGGGTGCGCCGCCCGCACCGCCTGCACTCGTTCCTGCTGCGCGCCGCATCCTGCTGGCAGACGATGGGCCCCGCGCTCGTCATGTACCACCTGCACGACGGGCCAGTGCGGTTGTCGAACTGGCCGGTGTACCTACTGGCCCTGGTCTCCCAGTTCGCCATCGACTGCCTGATGGGCGCCATCCGCGTTCGCTCGCTGCGCATGCCGCTGCGCAGCCTGGCCCGCCCCCTGCTGTGGACGTTCGCCACCGACACCGTGATGGCGATCATCGGCCTCAGCGCGGTGTTGGCCACCGGCGGCACGTTCGCCGCGATCCCCTTCCTGGTCGCGCCGATCGGTCTCGTCTGGCTGCTGGCCCACGACCGCCGGCGGCAAGTGGAGACCTCGCTCACGCTGGGGCAGGCGGTGCTGGACGCCCGCGACGAAGCCCGCCTCGATCCGCTCACCGGTGTCGCCAACCGCCGCGGGTGGGAGGAAGCCATCCAGCGGGCGCAGGCGGAAATCGACGCCTTCTGGGGCACCCGCATCGCGGTCGTCGCGATCGCCGACGTCGACCGGCTCAAGCAGGTGAACGACACGTTGGGCCACTCCGTCGGCGACGCCCTGATCGCCGCGATCGCCGGTGCCCTGCTGCACGCATCGCCGCCGGACGCGACGGTCGCCCGCCTCGGCGGCGACGAGTTCGGCGTGCTGTGGGTGACGACGCGCGAGGAATACGAGGTCAGCGGCTTCGTCGAGCGGATGCGGGTGGCGATGACGGCAGGAAACGCCGTCGACGAGCTGCCGCTGCTGGCGTCGATCGGCTTCGCCACCACACCCCCCGCCGACACGGTGGAGGCCGCGATCGAGCAGGCGGACGCCGATCTGTTCGATGACAAGCAGCAGCGGGCGATGCCACACTCACGCCTGCAACTTGCTGCTCGCGCGGCGGACGCGTGTGAAGATGGGTGACGGAATGAACGAAACACACTGGCTCCTCGAGGTCGTGGAGGCGATGCCTGACGGCGTGGTCATCGTCAACCACGCCGGCGAGATGCTGCTGGTCAACCGGGAGATGGAGCGGTTGCTGGGCTACTCGCGTGGCGAGCTCCTGGGCCAGCAGGTGGAGATGCTGATGCCGCTCGATGCCCGCGGCGCGCACGTTGCCCACCGCACGAAGTACCAGTCAGCACCCGCCCGCCGGGGCATGGGCCGCGGCCTGCAGCTGGTTGCCCGCCGCGCCGACGGCACCACCTTCCCGGTGGAGATCGCGCTCGCGCCCGCCATCGTCGCCGGCGCCACCGTGATCATCGCCACCGTGCGCGACGTCACCGCCAACCGCCTCGCCGACTCCGAACTGGAGAGCGCTCGCCAGCGGGTGATGCTCGCCGAGGACCACGAACGCATCGCCCGCGACCTTCACGACACGGTGATCCAACGCCTGTTCGCCGCCGGGCTCACCCTGCAGAGCGTCATCCCCACCGTGCCCGACACGGCCAAGGAGAAGATCGAGCGCATCATCGACGACCAGGACGATGCGATCCGCGAGCTGCGCACCGCGATCTTCGGGCTCAGCAGCAAGCGCAGCGCCGGGCGCACGATCCGCGTCGTGGTCAACGACCTGGTCGACGACGCCGCCCGGGTGCTCGGTTTCCGCCCGACGCTGCACTTCAACGGTGTGCTGGACAGCATCGACCAGGAGGTCACCGCCGAGGTGGCCGCCGTGGTGCGCGAGGCGCTCAGCAATGTGGCCCGCCACTCGCGGGCGCACAAGGTGGAGGTGTCGCTCAGCCATGTGGGCGAGCGGCTCAACGTGATGATCAGCGACGACGGTGCCGGCATCCCCAGCAGCCACCGGCTGGGCAGCGGCCTGCTCAACATGTACGACCGCGCCGCCCGCCTCGGTGGAGCCTGCACGGTCAATTCCGGCGAGGGCACCGGTACCACCGTGCGCTGGCAGGTACCCGTCGGCGACTGAGCCCGCGACCGCCGACGAGCGACCGCCGGGCCGGTCGGTCAGTGCAGATCGGCGAAGGTCCGCCACTCGTGAACGAGTTCGGCCACCAGAACCGCACCGGCGAGGTTCTCCGGCAGGATCGCGACGACGTGATCGACCCCCGTGACCGAGACCGACCGGATGGCTTGGAATCGATGCTCGCGCGCTGCCTCGCCGATCTCCTGGGTGAACCGAAGATCGTCACGGGTCAACTCGTCCGGCTCCACTCCAATGGCTCGCAGCGTCTCGTCATCCGTCAGATCGAGCACCTTCGTCAGCTCAGGTCGAACGACGGCATGTCAGCCGGTGACACCCTCAGCGAGAGCGAGCAGGACGTCAATGACGCGCTGATAGCGGCCCTGGGCGATGAGATCGAGCGGCTTCTCGTATCCCAGGACCCGTGGACCTTCCGGTGTGAGCCGCGGCGGGCTCAGGTGGTGCGGCCGACGCCGGCTTTGACGGCGAACACGGCTGCCTCGGTGCGGCGGCTCATGCCCAGCTTCATCAGCATGTTGGAGACATAGTTCTTCACGGTCTTCTCCGCCAGGTGCAACTCGGCGCCGATCTGGCGGTTGGTGGCGCCCTCGGCGATCAGATCGAGGATCTTGCGTTCCTGCGGTGTGAGCTTGGCCAGCCGCTCGTCTTCCTCGCTGGGGTGGCGCAGGCGGTGCAGCACCTTGGCGGTGACGGTGGGATCGAGCAGCGACTCGCCACGGGCCACACGGCGGATGGCGGTGATGAGGTCGTTGCCGCGGATCTGCTTCAGCACATAGCCGGAGGCGCCGGCCATGATGGCCTCGAACAGCGCATCGTCGTCGCTGAACGAGGTGAGCATGAGGCAGGCGAGACCAGGCAGCTGGCTGCGGACATCGCGGCAGACCTCGACACCACTGCCGTCGGGAAGGCGGACGTCGAGCACGGCGACCTGCGGGCGCACGGCCGGGATGCGCTGGAGAGCCTCCGCCGCTGTCGAGGCCTCGCCAACCACCTCGATGTCCGGTTCGCTCTCGAGCAGCTCACGGACGCCGCGCCGCACGATCTCGTGATCGTCCAGCAGGAACACCTGGATGAATTGCGGAGCGTTTTCCATAGTGGCCCATGTCATCACATGGGGTATACCCCATTCAGGGACCTTCGTCACATTTTCACAAGGGCGCACGCCAGCTCGTACACTGCGCGTGTGCTGCAGACCCCGCCAACCGTGCTGCCCCAGGCGAACGACGCCTGCTGGTGCGGCAGCGGCCGCAAGTACAAGCGCTGCCACAAGCCGCTCGAGG
>CAYZFZ010000018.1:0-12617 GCA_964477795.1 uncultured Bifidobacterium sp. | reverse complement strand
GGGCGCGTCCTGCAGGGCCAGATCAGCCCCATGCGCTCCGTACCCGACCACATCGCCAAGCCGGCCTACGCGGCCACCGGCCAGGTGGTGCGCTGGTCGGAAGACCGGGTGAAGTCGCCCGAGATCATCGAGCGCATGCGCCACGCCGGTGCCGTCGCCGCCGAGATCCTGCGCCTCGCCGGCGAGATGGTGCGGCCGGGCATCACCACCGACGACATCGACGTGTTCGTCCACGAGGAAACCATCGCCCGCGGTGCGTACCCCAGCCCGCTCAACTACCACGGCTACCCGAAGAGCGTGTGCACCAGCGCCAACGAGATCATCTGCCACGGCATCCCCGACAGCCGCGTGCTGCAGGACGGCGACATCCTCAACCTCGACGTCACCGCCTACATCGGCGGGGTGCACGGCGACACGAACGCCACCTTCCTCGTCGGCAACGTCGATCCGGCCAGCCGCAATCTGGTGAAGGTCACCGAGGAGTGCATGTGGCACGGCATCGAGGCAGTGGTGCCCGGCCGGCCGCTCAGCGACATCGGCCGCGCGATCGAGAACCACGCCCGGCAGCACCGCATGGGCGTCGTGCGGGCCTTCATCGGCCACGGAATCGGCGAGCAGTTCCACACCGACGTGCAGGTGCTGCACTACTACGACGAGCGGGCCTCGATGATCATGCGGCCGGGCATGACGTTCACGATCGAGCCGATGATCACGCTCGGCGGATGGCAGCACCGGATGGTGTTCGACGACGACTGGACGGCCGCCACCGCCGACGGCAAGTGGACGGCCCAGTTCGAGCACACCTGCCTGGTCACCGACGACGGGGTCGAGGTGCTCACCGCGCCGGGTTCCGTGTCGCCCGCGGCTCCCTGGCACCGCTGACCCTCCCGTCGCCGTGCCACTGCTGCGCGACGACCTCGAACGCCGCATCGTCCGCCTTGCCATCCCGGCGCTGGGCACGCTCGCCGTCGAGCCGATCTATGTGCTCGTGGACACCGCGATCGTCGGCCACCTGGGCACTGCGCAGCTCGCGGGCATGGCCATCGCCTCCACCCTGCTGCTGACGGTCGTCTCTCTCACCGCCGCGCTGGAGTACGGGCTCACGCCCGACGTCGCGTTCGCCCACGGGCAAGGCGACGGGCCCGAGGCGCGCCGGGTGGCGGCCAACGGGTTGCAGCTGGCGGCAATGCTTGGCGTGCCCATGGGCGCCGCGCTGGGCCTGGCGGCGCGCCCGCTGTGCTGGGTGCTCGGCGGGCGCGGCGATGTGCTCCACTTCGCTACCACGTACCTGCGCATCAGTGCCGTCGGCCTGCCGTTCGTGCTGATCGCCTACGTCGGCCACGGTGTGATGCGCGGCGTCAACCAGCTGCGCCTGCCGCTGTTCGTGGTCGTGGTGGCGAACGTGCTCAACCTGTTCCTCGAGATCGTGGCCGTGTACTGGCTCGATCTCGGCATTGCCGGCTCGGCGTGGAGCACGGTCGTCGTGCAGGCGCTCGCCGCGGTCGCGTTCGTGTTCGTGATGCGGCCGCACCTCACCCGCCTGCGGCCCACGTGGCGACGCATCCAGCCGTTGCTGCGCAGCGGCGTCCACTTCGCCGTGCGCTCGCTGGCGATGTTCGCCGTGTGGAACTCGGCGACGTTCGTGGCTGCCCGCATCGACACGCCCACGCTGGCCGCGCACCAGGTGCTGACGCAGCTGTTCATCTTCCTCGCGCTCGTCCTCGACGCGCTGGCCATCCCCGCCCAGTCGCTCGTGGCCGGCGCGCTCGGCGCGCGGCGGCCGGCGGAGGCGAGCCGGGTCGGCCACATCAGCACCCGTCTGTCGCTGTGGGCGGCACTCGTGCTGGCGGCGGTGCTCGCGCTGTCCAGCCCGATCGCGCCCCACCTGTTCAGCAACCAGCCCGCCGTCCAGTCGCGCCTCACCGCTGGGCTGCTGATCCTCGCCGTCATGCAGTTCCCCGGCGCGGTCGCGTTCGCCTACGACGGCGCGCTGATCGGCGCCAAGGACGAGCGCTGGCTCGGCCGCCAGGCGGTGCGCAACCTGCTCGGCTTCGCACCACTCGCGGTGGCCACCCTGCTCGTGCCCACCCTCGGCCTTGCCGGCCTGTGGGGCGCGCAGCTGACGTGGATGGTGGTGCGCGCATGGGTGAACACGGCCCGCTGGCGCCGCCTCGCCGCGGCGGACTTCCGCTCGCCGGTCGAGATGACGAAAGGCTCCGCAGCAATCTGAACTCTCTCAACACTCCAAATTCTCTCAACACATCGCCGGAAGCTAAGGCGGGGCCTGGTCACCTTCACCTTGCCGCACCTTCGAGAGTGGTGATGCGATCACGCTGCATACGACACCATCCACTGATTCACCGGCGGGGCGTCGGTGGTGCGGGCCGGGAGAGGGGAATACCGGCGAGCAGGCGCGGGCTGAGGCGCACTGACGCGGCGGACAGGCCGCTGCCGGCTGCGTGGTGGCGCACCCACTCGTTCGCCGCGTCGCTGCCGAGAACGGCGAGCACGCGCTCGGGCTGGTCGGTGACGCAGGTGATGACGGGCACGCTGGGCAACCAGTCGCCATGGACGTCGTGGACGGCCTCGATCAGCTTCGTCTGGTTCGCGATCAGGACCTTCGGCACCAGCCGCTGCGCGGCCCACCGCTGCAGCGCCGGCGAAAGGCGCTCGAGCGCCACCCGCGGGGCCGCGTACTGCTGCTTGGCGAAGCGCACCGGGCGCTCACCCCACAGGCAGCGACCCGGCTCGATGAGGCCGCTCGTGACGAGTGGCGGGCCCTGCTCGCCGTCGCCGACGGCGCCGACGAGGCCGTAGTACTGGTCGCGGAAGTCGACGGTGAAGGCAGCGATGTCGCCAAGCGCCGGGCCCTCGTGCGTGGGCAGCGACGTGCCCGTCAGCAGCGCCGCCCAGGTGGACGGCATCGGCATCGACGGCCGCGCCTCGAAGTCGGGTCCGTGCGCGCGGCGCACCGTGCCGGGCGCGCCGCCGACCTCCCACACGCCCGCCCACACCCTCACCGCGGCGTCGAACATCAAGGTGTCGGACCACCACATCCAGCGCAGCGCCGCGACACGGTCGACCTCGGCGCGGATCGCGGCGGCGTCGCGGGCGGACAGCAGCGACTGCGGCAGCACCAGCCCCACCCGGCCGCCGGGCCGGGCGAGCCGGACGGCGAGCGCGAGGAACTCGGCCGCGGCGTCGGCGTAGGGCCCGCCGCCGAAGCGGCTGCGGCCACCGCGCGTCGTGCGCGCGGCGAGCTGGTTGAGGAACGGCGGGTTGCCGATCACCACGTCGAAGCGGCGCTCGCCCCAGTCGCGGGTGAGCGCGTCGTCGTGGACGAACTCCGTCGCAGGGTCGATGTCGACACCGACCTGCTCGGCCAGCCCGGTCGCGCGCAGGAAGCGGCCGTCGCCGCAGGCCGGGTCGAGCACGCTGCGCGCCCCGTCGAACACGGCCTCACGCACGACCGCCTCCACCAGCAACGGTGGCGTGTACCAGGCCCCCAGCTCCTTGCGCGACGGCCGGGTGGCGTGGCGCTGTTGGGGTTCGCTCACGCCGCCAGCGTAGGGTCTGGCCCCGTGACCGCCGACCGCTACCTGTCCTTCGATCGCGACCAGTGGGCGGCTCTGCGGGCGGCGACACCCCTGACGCTCAGCGAGTCGGATCTCGACTCGCTGCGGGGCATCAACGAGCGCATCGACCTGGACGAGGTGACCGCCGTCTACCTACCGCTCACCCGGCTGCTGAACCTCTACGTGGCCGCCACCCAGAACCTGCAGAAGGCGTCGTCCGCGTTCCTCGGCACGCTCGCGCCGAAGGTGCCGTACATCATCGGCGTGGCCGGCAGCGTCGCCGTGGGCAAGAGCACGTTCGCCCGCATCCTGCAGGCCCTGCTCGCCCGCTGGCCCGACCACCCGAAAGTCGACCTCGTCACCACCGACGGCTTCCTGCACCCCAACCGAGTGCTGGAGGAGCGCGGCATCATGAACCGCAAGGGCTTCCCGGAGAGCTACGACACGCGCCGCCTGCTGCACTTCCTGCGCGACCTGAAGAGTGGCGAGCCCGAGGCGAGCGCGCCCGTCTACAGCCATGTCGTCTACGACATCGTGGAGGGCGAGGA
Organism: uncultured Bifidobacterium sp.; assembly: GCA_964477795.1. GTDB lineage: Bacteria > Actinomycetota > Acidimicrobiia > Acidimicrobiales > Ilumatobacteraceae > UBA668. The sequence goes on along the minus strand of CAYZFZ010000018.1, from coordinate 8,494 downwards.
AGTCGTGGTGCGCCAGCCCGACATCGTCATCATCGAAGGCCTCAACGTGCTGCAGGTCGGCTCCACCTCGGAGGGCGCGCTCAACGAGTTCGTCAGCGACTACTTCGACTTCTCGATCTACATCGACGCCGACGTGCAGGTGATCGAGCAGTTCTACGTGCAGCGCTTCCTCACCCTGTGCGACACGGTCTTCCAGAACCCCGACAGCTTCTTCCGCCACTACGCGCACCTCAGCCGCGAGGAGGCGACCGAGACCGCCCGCTTCATCTGGCGCGAGATCAACGGCAAGAACCTGCGCGAGAACATCGAACCGACGAAGCGGCGCGCCGGCCTGCTGATCACCAAGGGCGGCGACCACCGGGTGACCAGCGTCCAGCTGCGGCGGCTGTGAGGCCTGCGCTCACATCACGCGGGCCGCGCGCGCTGGCTGCGGCGTGCGCCCTGCTGCTGGTCGCCTGCGCCGACGACTCGCCGGGCACCGTGCACCTCTACGACCCCGCCCCCGTGCCGGGCGTGCCCGATCGCACCCGCGAGATCGACCCGGAGGCGACGGATCTCGCCGCCGGCCAGTACTGGGCGTCGCTCACCGGCGACTCGGACCCGCAGGTGCTGACCTTCGAGCTGACCCAGGCGCTGTTCGCCGACGCCTGCATCCAGCAGTTGGGCGAGGACGAGTGCACGAACGGCTTCGGCACCGTCGACGAGCCCACCCGCATGGTGGCCGCGCCCGTTGCCCCGCTCACCAACGTCACCGTCGTCGGCGGGAACCAGCAGAACTACGCGATCACCGGCGAGGAGCTGCTGGCGATCGCCGGCGGGGCAGCCCCGGATACGGGGGCGCCTGCCGGGTTCGCGTACACCGACTTGCCGTTCCTGCTCACCGTGCGCGGCGGCAAGATCGTCGAGGCGCACCAGATCTGGGTGCCGTAACCGGCCGCTACTCCAGGCCCAGCCACGCCGGCAGTTCGGCGATGGACGACAGTTCGGCGAAGTGCTCGTCGTGCGAGCTGGGGTCGACGTGCTCCAGATCCCACAGCAGGTGGTACGGCACGTGCACGGCGGTGCCGCCGAGGGCCATCACCGGCAGGATGTCGCTGCGCACGCTGTTGCCCACCATGCACATGCGTTCGGCATCGACGCCCAGCTTGCGCACGATGCGGTCGTAGGTGGGCGGATCCTTCTCCAGCACGATCTCGATGTCGCTGAAGTGGTGGGCAAGGCCGCTGGATTCCACCTTGTGCGTCTGGTGGATCAGGTCGCCCTTCGTGATCAGGATCAGCCGGTAGGCGCGGCCCACCTTCGCCAGCACCTCCGGCACGTGGGGCAGCAGGTGCACCGGTTCGGTGAGCTGGTTGCGCACCATCTCCACGATCTGGCCGACGACCTCCGTGCTCACCCGCCCCTCGGTGATGGACACAGCGGCCTCCACCGCCGACAGCCCGAACGCCTTCACGCCGTAGCCGAACACCGGAAGGTTCTTGCGCTCGAAGCCGGTGAGCGCGGCCTTCACATCGATGCCCTCGGCGGCGAACGGGGTGACCAGCTCGACGAAACGCATCTCACAGGCGTGGAAGCCGTCCTCGCTCTGCCACAGGGTGTCGTCGGCGTCGAAGGCGACGATCTCGAACGGCCGCTTCGTCGGTGCCGGATCGTTCATCGATGCCGGGTCGTTCATCGATGCAGCGCGTTGAGGTAGTTGTAGACGGTGATGCGGCTGACGCCCATCGCGTCGGCGACGTCCTCCACCGCCCGGCGCAGGATGAACGCGCCGCGGTCGTCGAGGATGCGGATCGCCTGCTGCTTGTCCTCGCGCGACAGGCTGGGCAGCGGCGCGCCCATCTCACGCTCGACGGACTCGATCAGCCGGTCGAGTGCACCGTGCAGCGGTGCCGGGCGCACGGCCGCGATGACCGTGCCCTCCCACTTCAGCGGCAGGTCGCCGGGCTCGCGATCGTCGGCGGCGACGAGCGTGGCGCCGAGTTGCTCGACGATCGGCTTCACCGCCAGCACCAGCGGATGGCGGGGCAGCTTCTTCACGTACCCGCTGCCGCCTCGCCGACACGCTCGGCGTGCAGGCTGACGTGCGACGCCCCGTTGGCGAACGCGGCCGCGACGACGGCACCGGACACGGCGGCCACCTGCTCCTGGGCGACGGTGCACGACGACCCGAACGGGCCGAACTCCACCTCGACGCCCAAGGCCTCGGCAGCGGCCACCGCGGCCGTGACGTGAGGGCCGGGGTTCCCCTCGCGGAACGGCTCGATGGTGAACTCCAGCAACAACACGCTGCGATGGTAGCCAGCGATCCTGTTCCCCGTGACTGCGGCCACCCTCAGCGGCAGTTGGGTTCGCCAGCAAGGGGTGGTAGTCGGGGGCATCTCTGTCACACCGTGTGACGACACTGTCGAGCATGATTGCGGCGGACACGAGTTTCGTGGTGCGGGCGATGGTGTTCACGCTCGATGTGTCGCCTGCTCAGGATCGGATGTTGCGCAACTACTGCGGGGCTGCACGGTTCGGGTTCAACTGGGCGCTCGACCAGGTCACGTCGAACATGCGAACGCGCACGGCCGAGGCGGAGCGTGACGCTCCCGCCGGCAAGCGGACGCCGGTGTTGTCGTGGTCTGCGTTCTCATTGCGCAAACAGTTCAACGCCGAGAAGGCGGATGTCGCGCCGTGGGCGGGTGAGGTCGCCAAGCACTGCTTCGATACCGGGATCAACCAAGCAGCTGACGCTTTGAAGAACTGGTCTACGTCACGCAACGGCACACGTGCAGGTGCCCGGATGGGGTTTCCGAGGTGCAGGTCCCGCAAGACAGCGAAGCTGTCCGTGAGCTTCGTCGAGTTGAACCATCAGCTCTCCTGGTTCCACCCGTCACGACACGCGGTCCGGCTGATGCTCCCCCAAGCACTGCTGCGATCGAAGGACCGGCATGTGCGCGCCAAGACGCACCAGCTCGTCTGGCTGCATACGGTCGAGTCGACCCGTCGCCTGTACCGGCTCGTCGAACAAGAGCGGGCGACGGTCCAGAAGGTGACGATCTCGTTCACAGGTGGCCGGTGGCAGGCGTCGTTCCTGGTGCGCTACCAGCACGCCGCACAACCAAGGAAGCGTGGTCATGCCAAGCTCGGTGGTGCGTGCGGCGTCGATGTCGGTGTCACCCATCTGGCCACGTTGTCACGGCTTGTCCCCGGTCTCACCGATGGTGAGGGTCACGTGCCCAACCCGCGGCCGTTGGCGGCACAGCTCGACCGATTGAAGTGCCTCGACCGACGTCTCGCTCGTTGTCAGGACGGGTCGAAGAACCGGGCCAAGCTCGTTCGCCGGCGGGCCCGCCTGCACGGTCGGATCGCGAACACCCGCGTGACGGCACAACATACGCTGGCCAACGAGCTCGCCGCACGGTTCGACCTCATCGGTGTCGAAGACCTCAACATCAAAGGGATGACCCACAACCGGCCACTCGCCCGCGCCCTGGCCGACGCCGGCCTCGGCAAGGCCGTCGAGATCATCACTACCGAGTGCGCCGACCGCAGCACACCGGTCGTACGGGTGGGTCGGTGGTTCCCGTCGTCGAAGACCTGCTCGTACTGTGGGACCGTGACAGCCAAGCTGTCCCTCAGCCAGAGAACCTTCGACTGCACCAGCTGCGGCGCCCACATCGACCGTGATGTGAACGCTGCACGCAACATCGAACGTGAAGCCGACCGGCTCCACGCTCAACAGGCCGGCCCGTCCGGGTCGGATGTCGCCGGGCTACGACCGGAGACTCGAAACGCTGCGCGGAGGACACACAAGACCGAACCGGCCACGGCCGGTCAGGCAGTGTCTGCTGATGCCAGAACCAGGCAACCACACACCCGTGTGACATAAGACCTGGACGGGCCGACGGCAACATCGGCCAGTACGGACAGTGAGCACGGACGGGACTTATCCCCCCATCCATCCCCTCTTGCTGCCGAACTTAGCGGCAGTCGAGGGCGACCGCGAGTGCCGCGCACACGTCGCGCATCCGGTCGTCGCTGAGGCGACCGATGCGCTGGGTGAGCAGCGCGATGGGCACGACCTCGGGTGTGTCGAGGTTGAGCGCACAGCGCACGTTCACCAGATCGTCACCCGGCTCGAGCACCACCTCGGTGGCCAAGCCACGGATGTTGGTGGTGGCCAATGCGACGAGCACGCGACCGAGCCGCGGAATCGCCGTATCGCGAGTCAGCACGACACACGGACGACGACCGGCGTGCTCGGTCTCGCACCACCAGAGTTCACCACGAGCTGGTGTCATCGGCGGGTGATCCCAGCGGGCGGTGGAGCGCGTCCCGGAACGACTGGAGGTCGCCCCACTCGTCGGGCGTGCTCAACGGAATGCGGTCGTAGACCTCGTACGACTTGTCGATCTCGGCCGACCGACGGGTGGCGACGAGCGCCTGCAGCGCGGCGTCGATGAGCGCGGCATCGTTGCCGAGGCCAAGCTCGCGCGCGGCGGTGAGTGTGTGCTCGTCGACGGTGGTGCTGATCCTGATCCGTGACATACCCGAAGTGTGGCACATTTGTGCCACATCTGTCATCGGGCACCCATCACGCGCTGGAGGTCGGTGCTGCGGGCGATGCAGTCGCTGCCGGCGGCGTCGAACGCCTGGTTGAGCTTGCCGAGGGCGGTGCGGAACGACGTGTTCCAGTCGCTCTCGAACTGGTCGCGGGCGGGGCCCGTCCAGGTGGTGCCGGCGAGCGCCGAGCTGACCGTGCTGATCACCTGCTCGATGGCGGTGATCTGCTGCTTGAGCGAGCGGCCCAGCGACGAGAGCTGCTCGGGGTTGGCGCCGTAGACGAGGGACATGACCGGACTTCCTTTCGCGGCCTGCCCGTTGCCGACCGTCACCTGCACTGGGCACAGCGAGATCGGCAGAACGGCAACATCCGCGAACGCGGCGAGGTCAGCGCAGGTCGCGACGCGCCTGCAGCAGCGGCAGCAGCAGAGCGAGGCTGTCGGGAACGAAGCACTCGTCACGCAGCAGCTCCGCCAGCTGCGCCCGATCCACCCAACGCACCTCGGCGATCTCGCCGTCGGTGAACGTGAACGGCCCGTCGTGCACCACCAGGTAGCCGCGCCCGATGAGCGCCACCGAGTCGTCGCGGAAGCGGCCCTCGCCGAGGTGCTCCACCTCGCCGGCCTCCACGCCCAGTTCCTCCGCCAGCTCGCGGCGGGCCGCATCCTCGTAGGTCTCACCGGCGGCGACCACCCCGCCGGCAGCCATGTCCCACATGCCCGGCCACAGGTCCTTGTCGTCGGCCCGCCGGTGCACCAGCAGGCGGCCGTCGCTGCCGGTGACAGCGATGCTGACCGCGCGGTGCTGCAGCCGCCCGGCACGCATCTGCGCCCGCGGCACCGTCATCACCACCTGGTCGTCGTCGTCGACGATGTCGACCATCTCCACGGCCGGGTCGTTCGCCAGGTCGGGGTCGTCCGCTCTGTCGGCGCTCACGTCAGTTGCATAGCATGCGGCGATGGAACTCGACACCCTGCGCGACGAAGCCCGCGACCTGCTCGACGAGACGGTGGCCCTGCGCCGCACCCTGCACCGGTGGCCGGAGCTGGGCAACGACCTGCCCGTCACCCGCGAGAACGTGCTCGCCGCGCTGGAGGGCCTGCCACTGCAGCTGACGCTGCACGAGACCACCAGCGGCATCGCCGCCGTGCTCGACGGCGGCAAGCCGGGGCCCACCGTGCTGCTGCGCGGCGACATGGACGCGCTGCCGCTGCACGAGGACACCGACCTCGAGTTCGAGAGCGCCGACGAGGGCAAGATGCACGCCTGCGGGCACGACACGCACACCGCCATGCTGGTGGGCGCGGCGAAGCTGCTCAGCGCGCGTCGCGCGGACATCCCCGGCCGCGTGCTGTTCATGTTCCAGCCGGGCGAGGAGGGCGGTGGTGGCGCCGGGCTGATGCTGGAGGAGGGCCTGCTGAACGTGCCCCACGCGACCGACGGCAGCGAGTCGCCGGTCACCGGCGCGTACGCGCTGCACATCACCAGCAACCTGCCCACCGGCTGGATCGCCACCAAGGGCGGCTCGGTGATGGCGTCGGCCGACCAGGTGCTCATCACCGTCGTCGGCCGCGGCGGTCACGCCAGCCAGCCCCACGCCGCGCTCGACCCGATCCCGATCGCCTGCGAGATCGTGCAGGCCCTGCAGATGATGGTCACCCGCACGATCGACGTGTTCGACCCCACCGTCGTCACGGTCGGACGCATCACCGCCGGCACCACCAACAACGTGATCCCGGAGACCGCGGTCATCGAGGGCACGATCCGGGCGATCAGCGAACGCACCCGAGCGAAGGTGCGCGACGGCATCCGCCGGGTCGCGGAAGGTGTCAGTGCGGCGCACGACGCGCAGGTGATCGTCGAGTTCACCGACGGCTACCCGGTGACGGTCAACAACCCGGGCTCGGCCGACTTCGCGCTCGACGTCGCCGCCGAGATCGTGGGCAAGCAGTCCACCGTCCGCCTGCCCAACCCGGTGATGGGCGCGGAGGACTTCAGCTATGTGCTCAACCGGGTGCCGGGGGCGATGGTGTTCCTCGGTGGCACCGGCCCGGATCGCAACCCCGCCACCGCCGCGCCGAACCACTCGAACCGGGTGACCTTCGACGAATCGGCGATGGTGAACGGCATCGCCGTCTACGGCGCGATGGCCCTGCGCCACCTCACGGGTTTGCCGACCTGAGGTACCCCCGGCGGCCGGGTCGGCGGGCGGAGTTCTGGCACCCAGCGCTTCCCATGGGCGGTCGACCGTGCCGCAACCGCCACCTTCGACCGCCCATGGGAAGCAGAAAGTGACACGAGGCGAGCGCCGGCCGGGTTGGCGGGTGGGTTGGCCGGCGGGGGTCAGGTCCGCAGGCGCAGGGTCACCACCTCGAAGGGGCGCAGTGCGAGGTTGACGAAGCCATCGGCGACATCGAGCGCGCGCTGAGGCTCCTCGAGCAGGTTGCAGGCGGACGCATCGGTCACCGGCATCGGCGTGCGCACGGGTACCTGCACCCGAGCGCCGCACACCTCGGCGAGGCGCACGATCAGGTCGCCGCTGCCGTCGTCGGCGAGCTTCACCGCGCTCACCACCACGCCCGGGTGTTCGACGCTCACGACCGGCAGCGGGGCTGCGCCGCCGGCCTCGCCCGCGGCCACGGGGCGCAGCGGGGTGTTCAGCCCCTCGGCGGCGGCGAGCACGTCGTGCAGGCCGGGGCCGTGCGGCAGCACGCTGATCGTGAACCGGTGGCGGCCGTGATCCTGCACGGGGTCGGGGTACTTCGCCGCCCGCAGCAGCGACACGCGGATGCCACCGTCTTGCACCCCGTGCCCGTAGCGGCCGTCGTTGAGCACCGCCACGCCGAAGCCTGGCTCGGCGAGATCCACGTAGCGGTGTGCGCACACCTCGAACTTGGCGGCGTCCCACGAGCTGCTCGCATGCGTGGGGCGCATGACGTGGCCGAACTGGATGTCGCAGGCGGCCTCCCGGGCGTGCACGTCGAGCGGCACCATCAGCGAGAGCAGCTGCTCGTCCTCGCGCCAGTCCACGTCGAAGGCGAGGTCGAGGCGAGCACTCCCCGCACGCATGGTCAGATCGGTGGTCATCGTGCTGCGGCCGAACGCGCGCACGACCCGCATCGTGGCGACCAGCGGGCCGGCGTCGACGATCGTTACGGACTGCACCCCGCCGAGCGGGGCACCGAGGCCGCGGGTCCACTCCTCCACGTCCCACGCGTCGTACTCGACGGGGTGGTCGGGCGCGAGCTCGATGGTGACCTTCCTGCCGGCGGGCAGCAGCTCGCGCCCGGCGCGTACGTCGATGACAGAGGTGATGGTGCCCTCGAGATCCCAGCTCACCGACAGCTGCGAATTGGTGAAGCTGTGCTCGGTGACTGCGATGTGGTCGGTGCACGGCTGCGCCACCAGCTCGGCCAGGCCGAGCGCAGACGCGGTGACCATTGCCGCGACCGTGCCGTCTTGCAGCGCCTGCGTCGGCCCGCCACCGGGCGGTGCTGTTGCAAGTGCAATGACTTCGGTGCGGTCTGTCGCGGCAGCGTTCGCGAGGCTCGCGGTGAGCGGCGCGATGCCGGCCAGCGCCTCACCGATCAGCTCCTCCAGCCGGGCGGCGACCTTCGCGTGCGCGGCTTCGCTGTCCTCGTAGACCCAGGTGATCGACGAGCCGGGGATGATGTCGTGGAACTGCTGCAGCAGCACCTCCTTCCACAGCTCCTCCAGCTCGGCAGCCACGTCCGCCGGCACCGCGCCACTGGATGCCCACCGTGTCGCCAACCACAACTCGGCCTCGCGCAGCAGGCCCTCACAGCGACGGTTGCCCACCTTCGCGGCGGCCTGGCTGGTAAGGGTGCCGCGGTGCATCTCGAAGTACAGCTCGCCGTTCCACACCGGCACCGGAGCACCGGCGGCGATCTCGGCTTCGACATTGGCGAAGAACTCGTCGGTGGTG
>CAYZFZ010000017.1:21668-29417 GCA_964477795.1 uncultured Bifidobacterium sp. | reverse complement strand
AGCGTCGCCGATGCACTCGCCGAGCTCGTCGACGAGCTGCCCCGTGCCGGCCGCATCTCGTTCCGGCGGCTCACCAGTGGCCTGGTGGAGCGGCTGGAGGTGATCGTGCGCTTCCTGGCGCTGCTCGAGCTGTTCAAGCAGGGCCTGGTGGAGCTGGATCAGGCGGAGCGCTTCGGCGACATCGACGTCGTGTGGACGGGTGGCGACGGTGCGCTCGACGACCTGCAGATCGACGACTATGAAGGATGAGCAACTGATCGTGCCCGACCAGCCCAACCCACTCGACGCCGAGACCGTGCGCGCGATCGAGGCCATCGTCCTCGTTGCCGTCGAGCCGGTGCCCAGCGAGCAGCTCGCCCAGCTGCTCGAGCAGCCGATCGTCGTCATCGACCGGCTGTGCGCCGAACTGGCCGACGCCTACGCCGAGGCGGGGCACGGCTTCCAGCTGACGAAGGTGGCCGGCGGCTACCGCTACCAGACACACCCCGATCTGTCGCCGTACGTCGAGCGTTTCCTGCTCGACGGCCAGCGGGCGCGGATGAGCGGTGCCGCGCTGGAGACGCTGGCGATCATCGCCTACAAGCAACCGCTGTCGCGCGCCCAGGTCGCCAGCATCCGCGGCGTGGATCCCGACGCCGTCATCCGCACCCTGCAGGCGCGCGGCTACGTCACCGAGGTGGGGCGCGATCCCGGGCCGGGCCAGGCGATCCTGTTCGGCACCACACCCTCGTTCCTGGAGAAGCTGGGCATCAACTCGCTGGCCGATCTCCCGCCGATCGCCGAGTTCGTCCCCGGTGCCGAGGTCGTCGAGGCGCTGGAGCACGGGCTGCGCATCGACCCGCCGGCCGACGCCCGTGGGTGACGTGCATGGATGACGTGCATGGATGAGGTGGAGCCGCCGCTGTGGGAGCAGCTGGCGGCCAGGTCCGCCGCCCTCCCGCAAGGTGAGCGGTTGCAGAAGGTGCTGGCGGTGCGCGGGTGGGGCAGCCGCCGGCTGTGCGAGGACATGATCACCGCCGGCAGGGTGACGGTGAACGGCGACATCGCGGTGCTCGGCCGCCGCGTCGACACCGATCATGACGTGGTGGAGGTGGATGGTGTCCCCATCGGCGTGCGGCCCGGCCTCGTCTACTACCTGCTCAACAAGCCGGTGGGAGTTGTCACCACCGCCCACGATCCGCAGGGCCGCCCCACCGTGGTGGAGCTGGTGCCGGCCGAACCAAGGGTGTACCCGGTCGGCCGCCTGGATTTCGGTACCGAAGGCCTGCTGCTGATGACCAACGACGGCGACCTCGCCAACCGGCTGGCGCACCCCAGCCACGGCGTGGAGAAGGAGTACCTCGCCGAGGTGGCGGGCGCGCCCGGTGGGGGTGCGCTGCGCCGGCTGCGCGAGGGGGTGGAGCTCGAGGACGGGATCACCGCCCCGGCGAAGGTGTCGCAGCCCAGCCCGGGCGTGCTGCGCGTGACGATCCACGAGGGCCGCAACCGGCAGGTGCGGCGCATGTGCGAGGCGGTCGGCCACCCGGTGCAGCGGCTCGTCAGGGTGCGCATCGGGCCGCTGCGCGACGCGACGCTGAAGCCGGGGGAGTGGCGCGAGCTCACCCAGGCGGAGGTGCGCGCCCTGGTGGAAGCGGCGGCCGGCGACACCCGACCGGTACGCTGAGCGTTCGTGTCGAGTCGTCGGGCGAACGTGGTGGGCCTGGGCCTCATCGGAGGCTCCATCGCGCGCGCACTGACCGATCGGGGCTGGACGGTCCGTGCCGAGGAGACGAACCCGCTGCGCTGCCGGCAGGCGGAGGATCTCCGGCTGGTCGCCGGGTGGGGCCTCGACCCGGACGCCGAGATCACGTTCGTCGCCACCCCCGTGCTGACGATCGCCGACCACGCCACGCGCGCGCTGGCCGAGACCACCGGTGTGGTCACCGACGTCGGCAGCGTGAAGGCGGCGGTCGTCGCCGCGACCGACGACGCCCGCTTCGTCGGCGGCCATCCGATGGCCGGCTCCGAGCTGGAAGGCCTCGACGGTGCCGACGCCAGCATGTTCGAGGGCGCGGTGTGGGTGCTCACCCCCTCCGCGGTCACCGCCGACACCACGTTCAGCCGGGTCGCGGCCGTGGTGGCCGAGCTGGGCGCGGACGTCGTCGCCCTGCCCGCCGAACGCCACGACCAGACGGTTGCCGTCATCAGCCACGTCCCCCACCTCACCGCGGCCGCGCTGATGGGCCTGGCCAGCGAGCGTGCCGAGGAGCACGCGGCCCTGCTGCGCCTCGCCGCCGGCGGGTTCCGCGACATGACCCGCATCGCCAGCGGCCAGCCCAACATCTGGCTCGACATCTGTGCCGAGAACCGCAGCGCCATCCTGTCCGCGCTCGACGGGCTGATCGACGGCTTGCAGGGCATGCGCCAGGTGGTGGAGCACGACGACCGGGCCGAGCTGCTGCAGTTGCTGTCCCACGCCCGAGACGCGCGGGCGAACCTGCCGGTGCGCGGCACCCACCCCAGCGACCTCGCCGAGGTGCGCATCCCCATTCCCGACCGCCCCGGTGCGGCAGCGGAGGTCTTCACCCTGGCTGCCGAGCTCGGCGTCAACATCGACAGCTTCGAGGTCGTCCACAGCGTCGAGGGCAACCGCGGTGTCGCAGTCGTGCTGATCGACGCGACGATGGCCGACGTGTACCGCGGCGGGCTGCTCGCCCGCGGGTACCGACCTGCCGTGCAGCGGTTGGGTTGAGGGGTCGATGGACGTCTACAGAGTCGCACCCCTGAGTGCCCCGATCGATGCCGTCATCGAAGTGCCCGGTTCCAAGAGCGTCGCAAACCGCGCCTTGGTATGCGCGGCGCTCGCCGAGGGCGAGACGGTGCTGCGCTGCGTGCCCGACGGCGACGACACCGAAGGCATGCTCGACTGCCTGCGGGCGCTGGGCCTCGCCGTCGAGCGGGCGGGCGACGAGGTGCGCATCACCGGGGGCCTGCGGTCGTTCCGCAAGGGCCCGGCGACGCTGCCGGCCCGGCTGGCGGGTACCACGTCCCGGTTCGTCACCGCGCTCGCCGCCATGGGACCCGGCCCCTACACGATCGACGGCGCGCCGCCGCTGCGCAGCCGCCCGATGGCGCCGTTGCACGACGCACTCGTCGCGATGGGTGTGCAGGTCCGGCCCGCCGAGCGGTGGGGGCACCTGCCCGTCACCGTCCAGGGCCCGGTCGACATCACGCTCGACGAGGTGTCCCTCCGGGGTGACATCAGCAGCCAGTACCTGACCGCGCTCATGCTGATCGCCCCGTACTTCCCGAACGGGCTGCGCTTCATGCTCACCACACCGCTCGTGTCGCGCCCCTACGTGCGCATCACGGCGGCGGTGATGGCGGCGTTCGGCGTCCCGGGGGTGCAGGAAGGTGATCGCATCATCAGCGTGCCGCCGGGCCGGTACACGGCGCGCGAGTACACCGTCGAACCCGATGCCAGCTCGGCCAGCTACCCGCTCGCCGCGGCGGCGATCTGCGGTGGGCGGGTGCGAGTGCCCGGGCTCACCACGTCCTCGCTGCAGGGCGACGCCGCGTTCTGCCACGTGCTCGGCCGGATGGGCTGCGACGTGGTGCAGGACGGCACGGGCACCACCGTCAGCCGTCGCGGCGCCCTGCACGGCGTCGAGATGAACATGGTCGACCTCTCCGACCTCGTCCCCACGCTCGCCGTCGTGGCGGCGTTCGCCGACAGCCCCACCGACATCCACGGGGTCGCGTTCATCCGCAACAAGGAGAGCGATCGGCTCAGCGACCTGTGCCACGAGCTGCGCCGGGCCGGTGTGGACGCGGTCGACAACCCCGACGGGCTGATCGTGCGCCCCAGCCGGCCACACACGGCGACGCTGGCGACACACCACGACCACCGCCTGGCCATGGCCTTCGCGTTGGTCGGGCTCGGTGCCAGTGGCATCATCATCGAGAACCCCGACGTGGTCGGCAAGAGCTGGCCCGACTTCTGGACGATGATCGAGAGCCTGCGATGAGCGAGCAGACAGCGGTGGACGTGGCGGCCTTCGACGTCGACGGCACGCTCACCGTGCGCGACTGCGTGAAGCCGTTCCTGCTGCGCGTCGGCGGCTGGCCGGCGGTGGCGCGAGCGCTGCTCACCCGGCCCGCCGCCTCCCTCGGTGCCGCGGCCCACCGCGACCGCGACCGCTTCAAGGAGCTGCTCGTCGGGGGCGTGCTGCGCGGGCGCAAGGTGGCTGCCGTCGAGGAGTTGGGCGAGCAGTTCGCGGAGCAGGTGGAAGCCGGTTGGCTGCGCACCGACACGCTCGCCCGGCTGCGCTGGCACCAGCGCGCGGGGCACCGCATCGTGCTCGTCTCCGCCTCACTGGGCCCGTACCTGCGCCCGCTCGGCCGGCGACTCGGCGTCGACGACGTGCTGTGTGCCGAACCGCTGCGCGCCGGCGACGAGTTCGCCGACGGCCTCGACGGGGCGAACTGCCGGGCACAGGAGAAGGTGCGCCGCCTCGACGCCTGGCTCGCCACCCGCCGCTTGGAGCACGCCACCGTCTGGGCCTACGGCGACAGCGCCGGCGATCGTGAGCTGCTCGCCCGCGCGGATCATGCCGTGCTCGTCCGCGGCACCACCCTGTCGCCCGTTCCTGTCGGGTTCGAGTGATGTTCCGAGCCATCGTGCGCGAGGCGCGGCCGAAGCAATGGAGCAAGAACGTGCTCGTCTTCGCTGCGCCCGGTGCTGCCGGCGTGCTCGACAACTGGCCGTTCCTGTGGCGCACGCTGCTCGCGTTCGTCGCGTTCTGCCTGGCCAGCAGCGGCACGTACTACTGGAACGACATCCACGACGTGGAGGCCGATCGCCAGCACCCCACCAAGTGCAATCGCCCCATCGCCAGCGGGGCGCTGCCGCTGAACATCGCCCGCGCCGTCGGTACCGCTCTCCTCGTTGCCGGCCTCGGCCTCGCGTTCGCGCTGGGCTGGCAGTTCGGTCTGGTGACGCTGGGCTACGTGACGCTCACGACCACCTACAGCATGGTCCTCAAGCACGTCGCGGTCGTCGACCTCGTCGCTGTCGCCGCCGGCTTCGTGCTGCGCGCCATCGCCGGCGCCGTCGTCACGGACGTGAAGATGAGCACCTGGTTCGTGCTGTGCACCTCGTTCGGTTCGCTGTTCATCGTCACCGGCAAGCGGTTCGCCGAGCTGCGCGAGCTGGGCGAGGGCGGCGGCACGCGCGCGACGCTCGACGAGTACACGCTCACCTTCCTGCAGACCGTGCTGTCCGTGAGCGTCGGCGCCACGCTCGTCACGTACTGCATCTGGGCGTTCGAGGTGCGCGAGATCTCGGGCAGCACGTGGCCGTTCTACGAGCTGTCGATCGTGCCGATGCTGACCGCGCTGCTGCGCTACACCCTGATCCTCGAGCAGGGGCACGGCGCGGCGCCGGAGGAGATCTTCGCCGCCGACCGCACCCTGCAGATCCTGGGTGCCGTGTGGGCGCTCATTTTCGGGTTGGGAGTGTACGTAGGGTGAGCAGCATGCGATCGTTCGACGAGGCGTTGGAGGCCGTGGCCGGTGTCGACGGCTGGATGAGCCCCGACCAGGCCGAGCGCCTCTACCGGGCCGCGGCCGGCACCCACGCCGGCGACACCATCGTGGAGATCGGCAGCTTCCGTGGGCGCAGCACGATCGTGCTCGCCAGCGCCGCGCCCGAAGGCGTGGGCATCGTCGCCATCGACCCCCACGCCGGCAACGACCGTGGGCCGCAGGAGCTGGAGGGCTTCGCCGCCGCGGCCGCCACCGACCACGACGTGTTCAACGCCAACCTCGCCGCGGCGGGTGTCACCGATCGGGTGCGCCATGTCCGTGCGTTCAGCGACGCTGCCCACGGCGAGGTGGAGGGCGAGCTGGCAGTGCTGTACGTGGACGGGGCACACCGCTACGCTCCGGCACTCACGGACATCCGCGACTGGGGTGCACGCGTGTCGCCCGGTGGCACGATGCTGATCCACGATTCGTTCGCGTCGGTGGGCGTGACGCTCGCCGTCATCCGCGAGCTGATGTTCGGCGGCCGCTGGCGCTATGTCGGGCGGGCCCGCTCGCTCGCCGAGTACCGGGCGGATCTCGACGGCACCTGGCGCAGCCGCCTCGGCAACGGCGCCCGCCAGGCCATGCAGCTGCCCTGGTTCGTGAAGAACCTGCTGGTGAAGGTGATGATCACGTGCAAGCTCGGCGGCCTGATGAAGAAGGTCACGGGTCGCGATCCGGAGTGGCCGTACTGATGGGCAGGTCGCACTGATGCCGTCCCTCCGCCAACCGCTCACCGGGTGGGGCCGCACCAACGCCACCGTCGCCGAGGTGCTGGAGCTGCCCGACCACGAGGTGCCGGCCGCACTGAAGGAAGCCGGGTCGCGTGGTGCGCTCGTGCGCGGGCTCGGCCGCAGCTACGGCGACGCCGCCCAGAACGCGGGTGGTCTGGTGCTGCGACTGCTCGGCTCGGCGCATCAGTCCGTGCTCGATGCCGCGCGGGGCACGGTGGCCGTGCCTGCCGGGGTCAGCATCGACGAGCTGCTGCGAGTGATCGTGCCGCGTGGCTTCTTCGTGCCCGTCACGCCCGGCACCCGCTTCGTGACGATCGGGGGTGCGGTCGCCAGCGACATCCACGGCAAGAACCACCACGGTGACGGTTCCTTCGGCAACCATGTCGAGTCGCTCACGATGCTGCTCGCCGACGGCTCGCGGGTCGTCGTCGGGCCCGATCAGCGCCCCGAGCTGTTCTGGGCCACCGTCGGCGGCATGGGGCTCACCGGCGTCATCCTCGAGGTGACCATGCGGCTGATCCCGATCGAGACCAGCCTCATGTCGGTGGACACCACCCGCATCCCCGACCTCGACACCCTGCTGACGGCGATGGCCGAGGGCGACGACGACTACCGCTACAGCGTTGCCTGGATCGATCCGCAGGCGAAGGGACGCTCGCTGGGCCGCAGCGTGCTCGGCCGCGGCGACCACGCCCGGCTCGAGCAGCTGACGCCCAAGCAGGCGATCGACCCGCTCGCCTATGGCGCCCGCCAACTGGTCACGATGCCGCCGCTGGTGCCGCCGATGGGCGTCATCAACCACGCCACCGTCGCCGCCTTCAACGAGGTGTGGTACCGCAAAGCACCGCGCCACCGCGAGGACGAGGTGCAGACCATCGCCAACTTCTTCCACCCGCTGGACATGGTGGGGTCGTGGAACCGGATCTACGGCACCCAGGGGATGCTGCAGTACCAGGTGGTGGTGCCCTTCGGAGCGGAGGAGACGATGCGCACGGTCATCGAGCGCTTCGCCGCGAGCGGCACGGCCAGCTTCCTCGCCGTGCTCAAGCGCTTCGGCCCCGGCAGCCTGGCGCCGCTGAGCTTCCCCGCACCCGGGTGGACGCTGACGCTCGACGTGCCCGCCGGCACCGGTGGGCTCGGCGACCTGCTGCACAGCCTGGATCGCCTGGTGCTCGACGCCGGCGGCCGCCACTACTTCGCCAAGGACTCGGTCACCACGCCCGAGGCCATCCGCCGCGGTTACCCGCGCCTGGCTGAGTGGAAGGCGGTGCGCGACGCCGTCGACCCCACGGGCATGTGGCAGAGCGACCTGTCACGCCGCCTCGGCCTCACCGACTGAAAGAGCACACCCATGGACAACGCAATCGGCGAACAGAAGACGATCTTTCTGCTCTGCGGCAAAAGCGTCTTGGGGCTTTCGATGGTTCGCGTTATGGTAATAAAATCCTAT
>CAYZFZ010000017.1:0-21658 GCA_964477795.1 uncultured Bifidobacterium sp. | reverse complement strand
CCCGCCGCGCGCACGGTGGTACTGGGCTGCCGCGACGTCTCCAAGGGCGAGCAGGCGGCGGCAGGCCTGCGCCACGGTGGGCTCACCGTCGAGGTCGCCCACTTCGACGGGGGCGCCACCGACACCCACGAGCGCTTCGTGCACGACGTCACCGAACGCCACGGCGACATCGACCTGGCCATCGTCGCGTTCGCACAGCTCGGCGACGGGCAGGAGACGTCGAAGGACGTTGCCGGCGCGGTGGCGCTCACCCACGTCAACTTCACCGGTGCGGTCGCCGCGACGATCGCCGTCGCCAACCGGATGCGCGCTCAGGGCCACGGCGCGATCGTCGTGCTCAGCAGCGTTGCCGGCGAGCGGGTGCGCAAGGCCAACGCGGTGTACGGCGCCACCAAGGCCGGCCTCGACGGGTTCGCCCAGGGCCTCGGCGACGAGCTGGCGGCGGACGGCGTGCACGTCCTGGTGGTGCGTCCCGGCTTCGTGCACTCGGCGATGACCGCGGGCGCCAAGCCGGCACCGTTCGCGACCACGCCGGAGAAGGTCGCGGCGGTCACCGCCAAGGGTCTGCGCAGCGGCCGGCGCACCGTGTGGGCACCGGGCATCCTCCGGTTCGTGTTCAGCGGTCTCCGGCACACGCCGGCGCCGGTGTGGCGCCGCCTGCCATTGGGCTGAAGCCGCCGGATCGGCTCGATCGGGTGGGCTGAATCGGGGTGGGTTGCATCGACGCAGCGCGCGCGGTGCACTACGGTTCCGTGTGAAATGAAGCGCCAGGAGAGCACCCCGCCGTCGCGTGCCTGGCTCGGCCGTGCGCCGGGCTCATCGCGCACGCAACACGTGCGCCGGCTGGTCGCTCGCGCCGAGCCGGTGCTCCCCATCGCGCTGGCCGGTTGGTGCCTGCTGCGCGCCGCCACCGACGACGTGCCGGTCGCGGTGCTGGTGGCTGCCGGGGTGTTGCTGGCCCTGGGGATCCACGGGCTGGTCACCGCTGTTCGGCCCCACATGGCGATCGTGCGCGGGGTCGCTGCCACCGCCGTGGTCGCATCGATGGCGGCAACGCTGCCCGACCGTCGGGGCGAGATGGTCGTGTGCTTCCTGCTCCTCGGTGTGTCGTACGCGCTCGTCCTGGGATTGCGGCGCGGTGCCGCGATCCTGCTCGCCAACGTGGCCGCTGCCGGCGTCGTCGCCTCCGTTGCGTTCGGCGTGGCAGCGGGTGTGGGCCAGGCGATCGTGGTGGCCATCGCCGGCGTCGCCGCGGGTGTCATCGCCGATGCGTTGGGCGAAGCCGACGAGCTCGCCTTGGCGGCGACGCGCGACGCCGTGCGCTCGCGCACCAGCGAGAACTTCCTGCGGGCGGTGCTCGACACGGCACCCGTCGGCATCCTCGTGATCGGCAACGACGACGGGCAGTCGTTCATGAACGCGAGCATCGCCGGCTTCCTGGAATCCTCACCGGCGCTGGACTACCTGGAAACGCTGCGCTCGTACCTCGCCCCCGACGACCGCCACCTGTTCGACGAGATGCAGGTGAAGCTGGCCGCCGGCGAGACGTGCAGCTACGGCTGCCGGCTGGAGGTGCCGCGCTCGGGCATGCGCGATGTGCAGGTGGTTGCCGCGCCTGCCATCGACGAGTCGGGCCATCACCACGGCACGGTCATCATCGTGCGCGACGTGCACGACGAGGTGGGCCGCCAGCGCGAGCTCGAGCGCTTCCGCGCCGTCGCCGACGCCACCACCGACCTCGTCGCGATCGCCTCGTTCGGCGACGGCGACAACTACCTCAACCCGGCCGGCCAGCGCTTCTTCGGCGCCAACCCGCTCAGCCGCAACGACACGCTGAAGTTCATCCCGGCGGAGTACCGCGAGACGATGTTCGCCGAGATCAGCGAGGCGATCCGCGACGGCGGCACGTGGAGCGGCGAGATCGACATGGTCGACCAGGATGGCGAGCGGCACCCGATGTCGGGTGTGGCCGTGGGGCTGCGCGACGAGCTCGGCCGGCTGGAGGGTTTCGCCGTCACCTACCGCGACCTCTCCGATCGCAAGCGGCTGGAGGCCAGGTTGGCCCACGACGCCGGCCACGACGCGCTCACCGGGCTGCCCAACCGCCAGCAGCTGTTCGACATGCTCACCAACACCATCGGCGACCGCGAGCGCGTCGCCGTCATGTTCTGCGACCTCGACGACTTCAAGGTCGTCAACGACAGTCTCGGCCACTCCGTCGGCGACCGGTTGCTGCAGGTGGTGGCCGACCGGCTCGACCAGGCGACGCGCGGCGACGACATCATCGGCCGTCTGGGCGGCGACGAGTTCCTCGTCGTCTGCCGCAACATCGGCAACGATCAGGAGGTCGCAGCGATCGCGGATCGCCTGCTGGCGGCGGTGAAGGCCCCGATCAACCTCGACGGCCGCGAGCACGTGGTGTCGATGAGCGTCGGCGTCGCGTTCGGCATCGGCTCGGATCCGGCCAACGAGATCGTGCAGCGCGCCGATCTGGCGATGTACGCGGCGAAGCAGGCCGGCCGGCGCCGGATCGCCATGTTCGACCAGACGATGCGCCGCCAGGTGGACGACCGCCTGGACATGGAGCGCGAGCTGCGCGCCGCGTTCCGCGACAACCAGCTGGCGCTGCACTACCAGCCGATCGTCAACACCGCGACCCGTGAGGTGCTCGGCTTCGAGGCGCTCGTGCGCTGGCAGCACCCGGCGCGCGGCCTGCTGCTGCCGGGCACGTTCATGCCGATCATCGAATCGGCCGGTTTCGCCATCCAGCTCGGCGAGTTCGTGCTCAACGAGGCGACGCGCGCCGCATCGCTGCTGCGCCTGCGCTCGCCGCACCTGAACATGTCGATCAACCTGTCGTCGGCCGAGCTCAACGACGGCGCGTTGGTGGAGAACATCGCGAAGGCGGTCACCCGCGCCGGCATCGGCGCGTCGGCACTCACCGTCGAGATCACCGAGGACATCGTGATGGCCGACCTCGTCGCCGCCAAGCCGCAGCTCGACGAGCTGCACGCGCTCGGCGTGCGCATCGCCATCGACGACTTCGGTACCGGCTACTCCAACCTGGCGCTGCTGCGGAAGTTCGCGGCTGACTACGTGAAGATCGATCGCAGCTTGATCGACGGCCTGGGTAGCGAGCGCGGCGGCACCGAGTTCGTGCGCCTGATCCTCTCGCTCGCCCACGAGCTGGGCTTCGCGCCGGTCGCGGAAGGCGTGGAGACGGAGGCACAGGTGGACGAGCTGCGGCGGCTGGACTGCAAGATGGCCCAGGGGTATCTGTTCGCGAAGCCGATGACGCTTGCCGACGCGCTCGCGTTTGCCGGTCAACGAACGCGCCGACAGTGGGTGGAACCTGCGTAGGCTCGAACCGCACACTTCGGCGGTCGGGCAAGGTTGGTGAGGCAGGCGACATGGCTGGTATGCAACGAGTGAGCTGGCGCAGCGCCTGCAGCGCGCTGGTCGTGTGCGCCCTCGTCTCCGCCGCGGTCGTGGGGCTGATCCGGCGCGACGGGGTGCACCCGACGACGCTGCAGTCGCGGACGGTCACCCACTGGCTGCTGCACCGCAACGCGGACTCCACCAACGACCTCGTCCTCGCCGACGGGCTCACCAGTCGCATCATCGCCCGCATCAACCCGGCCTCGGAGACCAGCGACGAGGTGACGGTGCAGGGCCCCGCGGGCGCGTTCCTCGTCGGTCGCGACAACGGATCGGTGCGCGCGATCTCGACGTCGTCGCTGCAGCTGGGTACCGCCCAGCTGGTCACCACGCTGGCCGTGCCGGGCGCCAAGTTCGGTGTGGGCACGGCCGGCCTGACGGTCGTGGCCGGCGGCGCCGCCGAGGTGGTCGCGGCCAACGACGTCTCGCGGCCGCTGGAGATCCCCGCCGGAGGCAGCCCGCTGATCGCCGCCGACGGCAGCGTCTGGCTGTTCACCGAAGGGACCGCAACTCACGTCGATGTGGACGAGAGCCGCGAGGAGTTCACCGTGCCCAGCGGGCTGTCGGTCGCCGACGTGACGACGGTGGGCTCCGAGGCGGTGTGGTTCGACCGCGCGAACCGGATGGTGCGCTGGCTCGGCGACGGCGCGGAGGTGGCGCTCAGCGACATCGAGGGTGTCACCGATGCGGCGCTGCAACAGCCATCCGACGAGTCGGGCCATGTGTGGCTGGCGGTCGGCGACCGGGTCGTGAAGGTGGGTCGCGACGGGTTTCGCGAGTCGACCATCAGCGGCCTCGGTGCCCGCTCGCAGGACGTGTTCGCCGTGTCCGGCGCGGCCGCGGTCCTGGTGCGCGACGGTGCCACCCGCATCGAGCGCATCGATCTGGCCGCGTCGTCCATGCCCTCCGACGGGGGCATGGCGGCGCCTGCCGGTGCCCAGCTCACCGTGAGCGCTGCGGCGGGGATGATCTGGATCGACGAGGCCACCGGCGACAGCGCGTGGGTGGTGAACCCGGCCGGCACCGTCGTGATCGACAAAGCCGACACCAGTGCACCGCTGTTCGATGCCACCGGCCAGGTCGACGGTCGCGGCGAGGAGGGCAGTGGTGACGGCGGCGACGGCAGCGGCAACGGCAACGGTGGTCCGTCGTCCGATGTCGATCGCACCGACCCCAACCCGGCGGTGGACGACCCGCCGGCGGCCAACCCCGACTCGGTGACCGCTCGTGCCGGCGCGACGATCACGGTACCGGTCACGGCCAACGACTTCGATCCGGAGGGCGGCGCGATCGCGGTCAGCCGGATCGGCCGTGCCGGGCACGGCACCACCACCAACGTGGACGGCTCGTCGGTGAGCTACCAGCCCGAGACCGCCTACAGCGGGACGGACGAATTCGAGTACACGATCACCGACGAGGCCGGGAACGAAGCGACCACCACCGTCAGCGTGCGCCTGTTCGCCCCCGGCAGCCCGAACCAGCCCCCGCTGACCCAACCCGACGTGGTCGAGACGCGCGTCGGGCGCAGCGTCACCATCGACGTCCTGGCCAACGACATCGACCCTGAACGAGACGTGCTCACCATCCCGACCTTCGAGCAGGTGACGGGCGCGACGATCACCGACGGGGTGAGCCAGAACGGGCTGGTGGCCCTGCAGTTCGACCCACCGCCGAACGCCCGCGCCGGTGAGACGCTGCAGTTCACATATGTCGCCGCCGACCCACAGGGCGGTGTCAGCGCGCCGACGCGGGTGACGGTGCAGATCGCCGCTGCCACCACCGAGAACCGCCCGCCGGTGGCCAACCCCGATGCCGCCCGCGCGCCGATCGGCGGCACCACCACCGTGCCGGTGATGATCAACGACGTCGACCCCGACAACGACCCGCTGGGCGTGACGCTGGTACGCCCCTTGCCCGTGGGGGTGACGGCGAGCCTCAGTGGCAACAGCATCATCGTCGGGCTGGAGCCGGGCGCGGCGGCTCGCTCGGTGGTGCTGTACGACCTCACCGACGGTGCCGGTCACCATGTCCAGGGGCGGGTGCTGGTGCTGCGCGTGGACGGCGACGTGTCCAACCACGCCCCGATCGCCAACCCCGACGTCGAGCGGGTGGTGGTGGGCAACACGGTGCTCGTGCCCGTGCTGCGCAACGACCGCGACCCCGACGGCGACACCCTGCGGCTCACGGGCGTCACACAGCCGGCGGCCGGTGCCGGCAAGACCGAGGTCCAGGGTGACAGCGTCCTGTTCACCCCCAACCTGCCGGACATCACGCAGCCCACGAATGTCGACTTCGGGTACGTGATCGACGACGGCCACGGCAACCAGGTGACCGGTCGCGCGACGGTGACAGTGCTGACCAACGCACTGCCCCGTGCACCCTTCGCCCGCGACGACGCGGCGACGACCGTGACCAACAAGCCGGTCACCATCGACGTGCTGGCCAACGACAGCGACCCGTCCGGCGGCCGGCCGGCGCTGTTCGACGACCCGACGTGCGCGGGCGGCACGGCCCAGCGCACGCTCGACGACAAGGTGCTGTACACGCCGCCGCTCGACCAGACCGGCACGTTCCGCTGCAAGTACGTGATCGCCAACGCCCAGCTGTTGCGCCGTGAGGCCTTCATCGTGATCACGGTGACCCCCGCCGTGGTGGGCAACACGGATCCGACGCTGATCCGGTCAGCGCTGGCGCAGTCCACAACCTCCGGGCGGCCACTGCAGATCACGGTCGCTCAGGTCGCAACCGACGACGACGGCGACCCGCTGACGTTCAGTGTCGTCGGCCAGCCGGGGCAAGGTGGGAGCACGCTGCTGTCGGCGACGGGCACTTCGCTGGTCTACACCCCGCCCACCACGAGCAGCCCGATCACCGACTCCTTCGCGATCGTCGTCTCCGACGGCACCTCCACCACCCGCGGCCAGATCTCCGTCCTCGTTCGCCCCGAACCGGTGCAGCCGCCAAGTGCCGTCGCGCCGCGGGCGCTCGATCTCAGCGGGGCGACCCGCATCGACGTGCGCCGGTCGTTCAACGTGGTCGCCGCGGCGGAAGCGGCGAACGCTGGGATGTCCGTCGTGCTGCTCGGCGCGACGCTGGTGGGCGGTTCGGCGACGGTGGAGACGAACGGTGCCAGCGGGATCGTGTCCATCACCCCGAACAGCGGCGAGCAGGTGTCGGTGCGCTACCGGTTGGCGAACGCTGCCGACACCCGGCTCACCGCCGAGGCGACGATCACCGTCACGGTGATCGTGCCCACCCCGCTGGTGCCCTCGGTCGCGGTCGACGATGTGCTGCAGCTCAACAGCGGCGACACCGTGACGGTCAATGTGATCGCGAACGACAGCATCAACCTCGATCCCGGAGAGTCGCTCGTCGCCACGCTCGACCAGACGCTGCCGGCCGCGGTGGGCACCGCCTCGTTGAGCCGCGACGGCACCCAGTTCACGATCTCGGTGCTGCAGCGCGCGGTCTCGGGCACGTACACGCTGAAGTACACGATCGACGACGGCGGCAGCACCAGCGCTGCGGCCATCGTGGTCGGCGTCACCGCCTGCACCGACACCCCGCCCACCGCAGTCACGGGGCGGGGGTTCACCCCGTACATGCAGCCGTTCGCGATCGACCTCTCCGCCGGGCTGCCGGCCAACATCACCATCGTGCCGGGCAGCATCAGCGGCGGTGGCCTCAGTGGGCCGGTGGGCACCTATGTGCCACCGGCGGGCATGAACGACGAGGTCGTCATCACGTACCAGCTGACGAACCGCTGCGGCGACGAGGCACCCGGCTCGTTCACGCTCGATGTCAACCGCGACCCCCGCACCACCGACGCCAGCGCCGTTGCGTCCGTCGGTTCGACGACATCGATCCCGCTCGCCAACATCGCCAGCGACGACGAGCCGGTGACCGCGTCGTTGATCGGCGCACCGTCGTGGGTGTCGCTGACCGCCGACGGGATCAGCGCCAGCCCGCCCGGCGGCACACCCCACGTCCCGGTGAGCTTCGCCGTCGCGGTCACCGACCCGGGCGGGCTCTCGGCCAGGGCGAACATCACGATCGACGTCGCCAACCGGGCGCCGCACGCGATCGGCGACTCGTACGCCACCACCCAGAGCTCGTTCTCCTTCTCACCCGCCGACAACGACACCGACCCGGACGGCGACGGCCTGTCGGTGAAGGACGTTGCCTGGGTCAGCGGCTCGGGTGCGATCTCCATCAGTGGCAACGTCGTCACGGTCGCGGTGGCCCACGGCGTCTCGCAGCTGTCCTACACGATCACCGACGGCGAATTGACGTCGACGAGCACCATCACGATCACCTCCAACCATGCGCCGACCATCGAGGACGCGTCGCGCACCACCGACGACGGCTCCACGCGCGTGAGGTTGCGCGTGGACGACACCGACGGCGACGCGCTCGTGGCGACGTGTCAGTCCACGACCAACCTGCAGGTGAACGTCGTCGGCTTCCAGGCGTTCGTCGAGGTGCTCAACGGCTTCCTCGGCGTGGAGTCCTTCACCTGCACCGTCACCGACTCGTTGGGTGCGTCGGCATCGGCCACGATCACCATCGAGTCCGTCGACTGACAGTCGGTCGGCGCTGACAGTCGGTGGGCCGGCGCGCTGGCGGAGTGATCAGAAGCGGCTGGACCGCAAGGGCGAGCCCGTCCGGCGCCGCAGCGAGCGCGTGCTGAGCCGCCACTTCCAGCGCCACCGCAGCGTCGAGGAGTGGAGGATGCCGGCCTCGATCAGTCGCAGCTGCTCGACCGCGTCCGCGGCACCCTCGGGGGCGATCGCAGCGGTCGTGTAGCTGGCGACGTCGGCGTGCCGGCGCAACTGGCGCAGCGGCGCGCCCACGGACGGTTGCACCTCCACACCGGCCGCGACCAGCTCCGCGTTCGTCTGGCTGGCGTGCAGCGTGGCGCCGGCATCGACGAGCGCGTCCGTGGCGAGCAGCCAGGCAGTACCGACGCGATGGGTGGGATCGGACGACCGCAGCCCCCGGCGGCGCCACCACTTGCGGGCACGCACGGCGAAGGCGTACAGCAGGAAGGCACCGCACAGCGCCGCCAGCACGACCGCCACCCGTGAGGCCCACAGGCGGAAGGTTGCCCAGCTGTCGTGGCTGACGGGGGCGAGCGTGTCGTCGACGGGATTGCTGACGGCGTCGGTGTCCGCCTCGACGGGAAGGGCCGGCTGCACCGCTTGCGGTGTGCGGGCGGTGGCCTGACCGGCGTCGGGCTGCTCACCGGTCGCGGCGGCCGGCGGGACGACGGCGACGACCGCCCAACGACCGTCCACGCGCACCTCCGGCCACGTGCCGGCATCCGCGGTCGTGAGCGTGGTGCTCGTCGTGGTGGGGGCGTCGACGACGTAGCCGGTGGCGATGCGGGCCTCGATGCCGAGGCTGCGGGTGAGCAGCACGAACGCAGCGACGAACTGCTCCTGGTTGCCGACGCGGGCGTCCTTGAGGAAGTACTCCAGGCTCTTGAGCTGCATGCCCCCGGGTGCATCCGGGTCGAAGTCGTACTCCACCTGCATGTCGGCCGCCAACGCCGCGACCTGCTGGAGCAGGGTGCCGTTGCCGGCGCGCTCACGGGCGAAGGTGACGAACGAGGTCTCGATCTCGGTGGGGACGACGCGCGACAGGATGCCGCCGGCGGCCGCATCGAACGCCGTCAGCGGCTCGACGACGAACGTGCTGTCCGCCGGCACGTCGCCGACGATGCGCACCACCCTCTGCTCACGATCGGTCTCGACGGACTCGGTGGAGCGCAGCACGGTGCCGGGAAGTGCCCACATCGGCGTCTCGGCGGTGAGCACGCGCTGCTCGACGGTGACCTGTGCCGCGCCGGTGGGCGTCGCGATGCGGGTGCCGGAGGGAGCGAGCTCGCCGGTTGCGGACCACGACTCGCCGTCGTACTGGTCGAGCACCGCCGCCCGCCAGTGCGTGAGCTGGGGGAGCGACGGTGACGAGACCTCGTAGAGGGAGCGCGGCGGCTGGGCGTTGCGTTGGGCGACGACGTCCGCCAGCGGGTCGAGCAGCGACAGCTGGCCGCGCGCCGACTCGTCTTCGCGCGGGTCGGCCCGCGCCGACCAGACGATGCCGGCGGTGACGAGCGAGGCGGTGACCGCGACGGCGACGGCGATCGGCGACGCCCAGCGGATGTTGGGGACGCGGTCGTCGAGCCCGATCCACAGCAGCAGGAACGTGGCGGTGGTGGCGGTCGCGATGGCGGCCAGCTGCGGACCGTCGGGCGCGCCGACGGCGACGAGTGCGATCAGCGCGACGATGCATGGCAGCGCGGCGAGCACCCGCCAGCGCCGGCGCATCGCCAGCTCCATCGCCGCCGCCAGGGCGAGGTGGATCACGGCCGCCAGCGCCACATAGATCGTCGGCCACTGTGGGCTGGGCCAGCGGGTGGTGAGCACCTGACGCGGCCCGTCCAGCAGGCCGTGCAGGGCATCGGCGGCGTTGCCTCCGGCACCGTACGCGACGACGACCACCGAGACAGCGAACGCGACCAGCTGGCCGCCGGCGCGCCACATCGCCGGCAGCGGGGTGATCAGCCAGCCGGTGAGCACCGCCAACGCGACCGGCACGAAGAACACCGGCACGACGGCCTCGCCGACGACCCGCGACGCGCTGAGCGCGAGGCCGACACCGAAGACGGCGATCGCCAGCGCTCGGCCCAACCGGCGAGGGCTCACCAGTGGCATCCCGGCGTTCACGTCCACTGGGCCCATCGCTCGACGAACTGGGCCGCGTCGTTGGCGGCGATCGCGGGGACGGTGAGGTTGGTGGTCTCGGCACCCTCGCCGATGCGGACGATGCTGCTGCGGTCGCCACGGGGGAACGGGGTGGAGGGGCCGTGCGGGCCGGTGACCACGAGCACCGGTGAACCGTCGAGA
Organism: uncultured Bifidobacterium sp.; assembly: GCA_964477795.1. Lineage (GTDB taxonomy): Bacteria > Actinomycetota > Acidimicrobiia > Acidimicrobiales > Ilumatobacteraceae > UBA668. The sequence goes on along the minus strand of CAYZFZ010000017.1, from coordinate 11,312 downwards.
CCACCGGTGAACAGGCTCGCCATCGACAGCACGTCGGAGCCTCGGCCCTGCTGCAAGGGGGTGAGCAGGTCGAGGATGTCGATCAACGAGCTGAGCGCGGCAGGCTTGCCGGGGCGCACCCGCGACGTCGTGCGCACCACCACGTGGAGGCCGGACTGGAGCGCGAACGCGGCGACGCTCGCCGCGACGTCGACCAGTTCCTCGAAGTCGTCCGCCGTGGAGACCTGCTCGGCAGTGTCGACGAGCACCGTGAACTCGTGGCGGCGCAGGTCGACGAACTCGCGCACCATCAGCGTCGCCGTGCGCGCCGAGGTCGGCCAGTGGATCAGGCGCGTGTCGTCGCCGTACTGGTACTCGCGCAGCGATTGGAACCCGGCCAGCGGGTCGCCCGACGGGCGGCGCAGCACGGCGTCGTTGGCGATGACGCTGCCGGCCCCGGCGGAGTGGACGAGCGGGTACACCCGCGGGTGCACGATGACATGGTCGATCTCGTGGAGTGGTGACGAGGTGGTGGCCAGCCCGAGCTGATCGGAGCGCTCGAACGCCATCGGGCCGATCTCGAAGATGCCGCGCCGCGGGCTGTCGAACGACGCCTCGACCTCGTGTCGCGACATCGACGGCAGCGTGGGCACCTGGTGCGACTGCACGGCGCCCTGGAAGCGATCGGTGAGATCTGCCGGCCCCAGCCGGCGGTGGGTCTGGTTGGTGACCAGGTAGCGCACGCGGACCGGGTCGGCGCGGGCGACGCGCGCTGTCACTAGCTTGCGGCGGGCGATCTGGCGCGCCGGGCGGCGGGCGAGGAACAGCGCGACGCCGACGGCGACGGCACCTGCGGCGGCGAGCGCGAGCAGCTCCTCGTACTGCCAGGCGATGCCGAGCAGGGCGCACGCCACCGATGCGACGAGCACCCCGAGGCCGGTGCGGGTGAGCATGCTCAGCCCTCGCGGCGGCGGGGCACTGCGACGTCGTCGACGATCTCGGCGAGCACCTGCTCGCTGCGCACACCGCGCATCTCCGCTTCGGAGCTGAGCGAGATGCGATGGCCGAACACCGGCTCGACGAGCGCCTTGATGTCGTCGGGGGTGACGTAGGCCCGCTGCTCGGAGGCGGCGTACGCCTTGGCGACGCGCATCAGCGACAGGGTGCCGCGGGTGGACACACCGAGGCGCAGGTCGGGGTGGGCGCGGGTGGCGTTGGCGAGGCGGACGATGTAGTCGTTGACGCTGTGCACCACCTGGATCTGCTCGAGCGAGTCGATCAGTTGCTCGAGTTGGGTGGCGTTGGTGACGGCTGGGACGCCGCGATCGCGGTTCTCCCGGGTGTACGCCTCGAGCACCGACACCTCGGTGTTCTGGTCGGCGTAGCCCAGCGAGACCTTCATCGCGAAGCGGTCGAGCTGCACATCGGGGAGCGGGAAGGTGCCGTGGAAGTCGCGCGGGTTCTGGGTGGCGATGACGAAGAACGGCCGAGGCACCAGGTGCGGCACGCCGTCGGCGGTGACCTGGCGCTCCTCCATCACCTCGAGCAGCGCGGACTGCGTCTTGGGGCTGGCACGGTTGATCTCGTCGCCGATCAGCACGTTCGTGAACACCGGGCCCTGGCGGAACGAGAACGACGAGGTGCGCTGGTCGAAGACCATCACACCCGTGATGTCGGAGGGCAACAGGTCGGGTGTGAACTGCACCCGCTTCCAGGAGCCGGCGATCGACCCCGCGATGGCCTTGGCCATCGAGGTCTTGCCGGTACCGGGCACGTCGTCGATGAGCAGGTGCCCCTCCGTGAGCAGGCAGCACAGCGCGAGCCGGATGGCCTCGCTCTTGCCGCGAACGACGCTTTCGACGTTGTCGATCAAGGCATGGAAAACCCTGGCTACACGCTCGGTCATCGGGCTCCCTCGTCGCGGATCGTGCCTGCAAGTCCCGGTTGCATCACTCGCCATAGCGTAGCTTGGGCAAGTCGATGCACTCCGGATATCTCATGAGCAGCCCGGTATCAGCCGAAAACGATGTCATGCGCTCTGATCGCACCGGCGCGCCCGGATGCCTCTCGCTGCGGTGGCCATGCCGATGGACCTGATCCTCGCGACCGCGCATGCCGACGTGGAGGTGTCCGTCGACGCCCTCCACGACTCGGTGACGCTCCTCGACCTGCTGGCGGTGTTGGCGCCGGCGCCGGCGCCGAAGGTCATCTACGTCGAGGGCAGGGCGCTGCCCGCGGGCACCCTCGTGAGCGCGTCGGGCCTGGTCAATGGGTCGGTGCTCAGCCTCAGCGCGCCGCCTGCCAGTCCGAAGGGCCCGTCCGTGGCGCTGGTGCAGGCGGCCGGTGAGGGTGCCGGCAGCCGGTGCCCGCTGCGGCCCGGCCACTACACCGTCGGCCCCGCGAGACGGGCGAACGTGTCGGCGTTGGCGGCCAGCGAGGTGCTGCAGCCGCAGTTCGAGCTGACCGTCGAGCACGACCTCGGTGTCGTCGTCACCGCCGTCGAGGGGACGCTCGACGGGCGCCGCGTCGCAGAGGCGACCGCGTGGCGTGAGCAACACCTGCGCATCGGCAACCGGGTGTTCCGGCTGGAGCCGGCAGTCGACGACGCCGCGGTGCTCGTCGAGCGGGCGGTGACCGGCCAGCTCGAGCTCGGGCCGGCAGGCATCGTTCCCACCACGGTGGCGCCCGGCAACGACGGCCTGCGCCCGTGGCCGGCTCGCCGCGGACGGTCCCCGATCGGTGTCGTGCCCGACGCCGGAGCGACCGACGTCTCGACGCCGCCGGCGGCGCTGGCTCGCCGTCGCCATCCGGATGTGGCGGAGGTGGTCCGCCGGGCGATGGTGCGCAGCTCGCGGTTGTGGCGGCGAACCCCGGCGGATCCCGACGCATTCCGCTTCAGCGTGGGGCTCGCCGATCAGCTCCCGCCAGGTGCTACCGAGGCCGGGCAGGCGGCCTGGCCCACCGTGCCCGCAGTGGTCGACCTGGCCACCGAACGCGGCGTCGCCATCGTCAGCCCTGCCCTGCACGCCAGGGCAGCGGCGCGAGCGCTCGTGCTGCAGGCGTGTGTCGTGCACCGGCCCGACGACCTCGACGTCGTCGTGCTCGCCGACGCGTCCGGCGCGTCCCGCTGGGAGTGGGTGAAGTGGCTACCCCACGCCCGCTCGTCGCAGGGCGTGCAGCTGCTCAGCGACCACGAGAGCATCGCCGACTGGCTCAATGCCCAGCGCACCCTCAGCGCGGTCGTCGCCGCCGGGCAGGCGCTCGACCGCGTGATCCCACCCACTCGCGTGACGCTGGTCGTCATCGACGATCCGGCGCTCTGGCGAGGTCGGGCAGCGCTGCTGCGTGGCGTCTTCGCCGAGACCAACCTGCCGCTGCGGTTCCTCGCCCTCACCGACGACGCGGACGACGTGCCGGCCGTGTGCTCGACGGTCGTCACGATCCTGCAGTCGGGTGCCGCCCGTGTCGAGTCGTCCACCGCCGGCACCGACATCGGCGGCGTCGTGCCGTTCGTACTCGACTACGACGTGGCCGTCACCGCGGCCCGCCGGTTGAGCCCTGTCGTCGATCGATCCGCCCAGCGCACCGTGCGGGCCGCGCTGCCCGCGCAGGTGTCGCTCGCGTCGCTGATCGACGTGGAGGGCCTCGACGCCGGCCGGATGGCCGAACGGTGGCAGGCGGCCATGCGCTCGCGGCGGCTGCAGTTCCCGATCGGAGTCGGGCTCGCCGGCACCGTGGAGCTCGACCTCGTGGACGACGGGCCCAGCGCCTTGATCGTCGGGGCGCCGCGCTCGGGGAAGACGGACGCGCTGCGCAACCTGCTCGCCTCGGTGCTGCTCACTGCGGGCCCGCAGGCGGTGAGCGTGGTGACGGTCGAGGCGACGCCCCGTTCCACGTTCGACGAGCTGACCAACATGCCGCACATCGCGGGCAGGATCGAGCAGTTCAACGACCGCCGGGGCAGCCGCCTCCTGCGTTCGCTGCGCGCCGAGGCGTCGGCGCGGGCACGAACGCTGCGCAACCTGCAGGTCGACTCGATCAGCGAGTACAACGCCACCGTCGACGTCGACCCGATGCCGCGGCTGGTGATCGCCGTCGACGACGCCGACATCATCGCCGGTCGCAGCGCCACCTTCCTGCCGCAGCTGGTGGAGATCGTCGAGGCGGCCAAGCACCTCGGGCTGCACCTGCTGCTGTCCAGCGGCCAGTTCTCGGCATCGTTCCAAGCCACCGTGCGCACCCTTTCGGGTGCCCGCATCGCGCTGCGCATGCATGATCCCGCGGAGGCGGCCGAGTTGGTCGGGACGCGAGAGCCGGTGCACCTGTCCTCCCACGTGCCCGGCCGCGCCGTGATCGCGACGCGCACGGCAGCCGCCCGCGCGATGCAGATCGCGTCGGCGTCGGCGCCGTCGTCGGGGTTGCTCGACATGGTGCCGTTCGTGGTCGCCCGCGGCATGAACGCCACGGAGCGGCGACTCGCCGCCGTGGCTGCCGGCGATGCCATGGCACCCGGCCGCACCGGCACCTTGCGCAGCGTGCGCGAGGTGATCGAGGCGACCCAGCGGATCGTCGCCAGCGAGCAGGCCGAGGGGTACACGACGCGCACCGTGCTCAGCGCCGAGCTGCCCGGGCTGGTGCCCTACGAGGACTTGCGCGAGCGCAACACCGGGCGCGTCGACGCGGTCGCGATCGGGCTCGCCGACCTACCCGACGAGCAGCGCATCGACTGTCACTGGTGGCGTCCGGCGTTCGACGGGAACATCGCCCTCATCGGCGGCACCGCGGCCGAGCGCGCCGAGATCATCGCCACATACGCGGTCGCAGCCGGCGAGCACTTCTCGGCGGCTCGAGTGCTGACCTACCTCGTCGACGCAGCCTCGCAGCAGGTCAGTGAGCACGTGCCGCTGGAGGCCGTCGAGCGCTTGCGTAACTGCGCCGGCGCGGTCTCGATCGACGACCCCGACCGCGTGCTGCGTCTGCTGGGCTACCTCGACGCGGAGGTGGATCGGCGCGCCGCGGTGCACGACGGCACCCACGGGCCCACCATCGTGCTGCTGATCAACGACGTCGCCGCGCTGCTCCGCCACTTCGAGAGCGGCGGCGACATGGAACTCGGCGGCAAGATGCTCAGCCGGATCATCGAGGTCGGGCCCAGGCACGGGATGAGCACGGTGGTGTCGACGGCAGGGGAGTCGGGCGTCCCTCCCGAGATCCTCACAGAGTTCCCGGGCCGCGTGGTGCTCAGCCTCGACGACCGCGCCGAGTACCGCTCGTTCGCGGTCGAACCCGCCCGCATCCCGAGCTCCGTCGCCGGCCGTGCGATCACGCTGCCCGAGCGGGTCGAGATCCAGCTGGCCTCGCTGGGCGACCTCGAGCCGGCGATCCAGGCTGTGCTCGACCTCGGCGGTGAGGCGGCCGCCGGTGCCGGCGGCAGTGATGTGCCCACGTCGGCCCGCATCGCGCCCACCCCCGAGTCGATCGGCTTCGCCGACGTGATCGCGGCCGCCGGGCACGACGACCATGGATGGTTGTTGCCGATCGGGCTGCACGCGCACACGCTGCGACCGCTGGCGATGCCGCTGTCGCGCGGCGATGCAGCCCTCATCGTCGGGGAGGCCGGCACCGGCAAGGCGGCAGTGCTGGAGGTGGTGGCCCGTGCCGTGCTGCAGACCCGCGGTGAGGCCTTGGTGCACGCGATCGCCGCCGCCCGCCGCCCGTACTTCGAGCTTCCCGGGCTGGCGTCGGCGGGCACCGGCGCCGACATCGGCGCGGTGGTGGACGAGGTGCTGCGGCACCAGTCCCGTGAGCAGATCGTGATCGTGGACGACGCCGGTCTCTCCGACGACGTGGCGCTTCGTCGCCTCGCGCAGGCGGCCGGCGGGGCGATCTCGATCATCGTCGCCGGCCGCGCGCGCCGCCTCGACGAACCCGACCACTGGTCGGCACCGCTGCGCCGCTTCCGCACCGGTGTGCTCCTGCGCCCGCTCGCCGGTGACGGCTCGGTGTTCGGCTTGCAGGTGTCGACCAGTGCGTCACAGACGCTTCCCAACCGGGGGTTGCTGGTGCACCATGGCACCACCACCCCTGTCCTGCTGGCGAACCAGCGGGCGGCGCACGAGGTCGGCACATGACCCGGCGCGGCGACGGTGTCGGCATCGAGGTGCTGCCCGACGAGCTGCGCGGCGTGCGGCTGCAACTGGAGGCGGCCGGCCGCGTGGCTGCGGTGGCAACGGTGGCCTGCGACGCGGACGACGACCTGTCGTTGCTCGACGGCCTCGGGCGCCTGCGCGTCGCGCTCGGCTACGACGGCCAGCCCGTGCGGGCCTGCATGTGGAGCCGTGGCTGCCACATCCAGTCGCTCGACGTCACGGGCCGCAGCACGAACGAGCTGAACGTCCACCGGGCAGCGCTCGTGGACGTGTCCGCGACGCTGGAGATGGCGGCCGGCCCCCGGCGCCTGCTGGCCCACCTGCGCTGCGACATCGTCCACCATCGCCGCGTCGAGCACCTGCTGCGCCAAGCCGGGTTCGAGCTGGAGGGGTTGGAGCCCACCCCCGTGGCGATCGCTCGCCTGTTGCCGGACGCGACGTGGCGCGTGGTCACCCGGCGCGGTGGGGAGGAGCCGTGGGTGGCCGTGGTGCACGATCGCACGGTGGTCGCCGCGGTGCCGCGGCCCGCGCCCGCCGGCAAGCGCAGTGCCAACCTCGGGGATCTGCAGGGCGCGCCGTGGCTGGCGCCCATCGACGCCCTGCGCGAGCGGCTGGTCGACCCGGCGGAGCTGGAGCGCCAGCTCGAGGAGCCCACCGCGGCACCGGTGGCACTGGTGCTCGACCTCGTCGGCGATCCGTACCCTGACTTCCCGGCCGGCGACCCGGCGTTCGGGCCGCACGTCGCGGCTGCGCTCGGCGCCGCGGTGGCGGCCGCCGGGCTGGCAGGCCGCCTCTACCCGGTGCAGCCGCTGGGGCACCACGCGCTCGACGTCAATTCGGCGGTGTGGGTGGTGGAACGCGTCGGCGACCTCGCCACCCGCGACCCCGCCCTGCCCCGCAGGCGGTGGTGGCGCTGATCGTTCGCAGGCCGGGTGCGCGCCGGGCCGGTCGCTGCCGGGCAGCGAAGGAGCGGGGGTCAGCCCTCTGCGGCGCGCTCGGCGAGCTCGCGCTCGAAGTCGGCTCGGCGCTGGGCGCCGATACCGATGCCGGCCGGGCTGATGCCGTCGCCCTGCTCGCAGCGCTGGTACAGCAGGACGAGCGCGTCCTCGTAGTTGCCGACGAGGCAGAAGTGATCGGCGACGACCTGGTTGGGCTCGTCGCTGCCGCGCTCGCTGGATGCGTTGGGCTCGTACCAGCCCGTCCAGAAGTTGGTGAGGATCAGCCAGTCGGCGCTCTTCACGTCGTCGGCCAGGCGTGAGCCCTCCTGGTCGGCGAGGCCGGGATCCATCTCGATGAAGTAGGTGGCCGGTGTGAGCTCGGGGAACAGGTAGTAGAACACGGCGTCGCTGTAGATCGTGCGGCTGAGGTCGGCCGGGCCCACCAGCAGCCGATCACCGGGCTGCGACAGCCGGTCGAGATCGTCGATCACGGCCTGGCTGGACGACTGCAGCGCCTGGTTGCCGAAGTAGAAGCGCCGGTCGCCGCGCGTGACGACGTAACCGCCCGGCTTGTTGCCCACGCTCACCCGCGTCTGCAGCAGGTAGTAGCGGTAGGTGAAGAACGGGTTCACCACCAGCATGGCGACGGCGATCGCGGCGCCCGCCACCAGCCACGCGTGGCGGGTGAGCCGTGGCGCGATGCGCGGGACGAGCTCGACGATCACGCAGGGGAGCAGGGCGAACGAGACGCACGACCCCCAGGCGAGGTGGGTGCTGTCGGGCCGCTGCAGCGCCTGCGGCAGCATCCCCAGGCCGAACAGCGAGGCGCCCAGCAGGACGGTGTGCCGGTTGACGCCGCCGGAGCCGTTGCGCAGCCGCCACGCGATCAGCGGCACGGCGATGGCGACGATGATCACCACGAAGAACCACAGGAACAGCTGGTGGTTCGCGGACAGCGCGGGCAGCTTCCACCAGGGAGCGTCGGCCGGGCCTTCGGCCACCGCCTGCAGCGCACCGTCGATCTGGCCGAAGCTGGGCGGGCGGGGTAGCTCGCGGCCGGGGCGCAGGTCGAACACCGGCTCGAGGAACATGCCGCGCACGCTGGGCCCGATGCCGGCGATCAGCAGATGGATGGCGAAGGGCGCCAGCCCGACGGCAAGGCCGATGCCGGCGTGCCGCCAGGTGCGCTCGCCGCGGCCCTGCCACAGCAACCAGCCGTGGGCGATGGCGAGCGCGAGCACGAGATCGGGCCGGTACCCGAGTGCGAAGCCGGCGAGCACCCCGGCGCCGATGAGGGCCAGGCGGCGCGAGCGCCCCTCGGTGTGCAGCGCGCGCAACCCGAACACGATGCTCCACAGGCCCAGCGCCACACCGCCTTCCCACGCCAGCGCGGACAGCCCGATGGGGGTGAGCACCAGCAGCGTGGTGGTGACCGCGCTGATGACGGCTGTGCGCCGGCCCCACGCGCGGGCGATGGTGTACAGGGCGAAGATGATGCCGAGGTGCTGCAGCAGCCCGAACACCCGCTGGCTCTCCAGCGTGTCGCCGAAGAGCCAGTACCAGCCGGACAGCACGTGCAGCGAGAACGGCCCGTAGAGGTGCAGGAAGTCGACGTTGGGGACGTCGCCGTGCAGGATGCGCTGCGGGAAGACGAGCATGAAGCCCTCCTCCATCGAGCTGCCGGTGGCCCGGAACAGCCCGCGCAAGGGAAGGGCGATCACCGCCATGACGATCGCCACCGAGAGCACGGAACGCCGATCCGGGCGTCGCCACCACTGACCGCCGAGCACGAACGGTGCATCCGGAGACATGGACGCGACTTCGGTTGGGTCGGCTGCTGGCACGGCGGCGATGCTACTGATCGGCGCGTCGATCCCACCGTCTCCCGTTGCGGCTCGGGTACCCTCTGCCCGGCCATGTCGAACGAGGCTGCGCCTGGCGCCACGACCGAACCGAGCATCGAGCAGCTCGCCGCCGAGATGATCGGGGTGGGCTGCCGCCGCGTGCACGTGCTGGCCTGGCGCGACCTCGACGACCCCGATGCGGGTGGCTCGGAGGTGCACGCCGACCACTTCATGCGCCGCTGGGCCGACGCGGGGCTGGAGGTCACCCATCGCACGTCCTTCGCCGCCGGGCTGCCCACCCACGCCACCCGCAACGGGTACCAGGTGGTGCGCAAGGGCAGCCGTTACAGCGTGTTCCCGCGCGGAGTCGCCCGCGAGCTGGTGTCGCGCAAGGGCTACGACGCGCTCGTCGAGGTGTGGAACGGGGTGCCGTGGCTGAGCCCGGTGTGGTGCCACAAGCCGCGCATCACGTTCCTGCACCATGTCCACGGGCCGATGTGGGATCAGCTGCTGCCGCGCCCGTTCGCGTTCATGGGGCGGGCGGTGGAGGCCCGGCTGGCGCCGCCGTTCTACCGGCGCACGCTGACGATGACGCCCAGCGATGCCACGCGCGACGAGCTGCTCCACCTCGGTTTCCGTCCCGAGCGGGTGGTGGCGGTCAACAACGGGGTCGAGGAGATGTTCCAGCCCGCCGATGGCCACGCCCCGCTGCCGACGATCGTGTGCGTGGGTCGGCTGGCACCGGTGAAGCGGCAGGACCGGCTGATCGACGCGGCCGTCGTGGCCAAGCGGCGCGTGCCCGACCTGCAGCTCGTGATCGTCGGTGAGGGGCCGCTGCGCCCCGAGCTGGAGGCACGCATCGCCGGGCACGGGGCGGGCGGCTGGATCCACCTGGCCGGCAAGCTCACCCACGAGGAGCTGGTGGCGCTGTACCAGAACGCGTGGCTGGTGACGAGCGCCTCGCTGGCCGAGGGATGGGGCCTCACGCTGACGGAGGCGGCTGCCTGTGGCACTCCCGCGGTCGCCACCGACGTGAACGGCCATCGCAGCAGCGTGGTCGACGGTGTCACCGGTGTGCTGGTGCCGCTGGAGCAGCTGGGCGAGACGATCGCCGACGTGCTGCTCGACGGGCCGCGGCGCACGGCGCTCGCCGATGCCGCACTGGCGCGGGCGAAGACGCTCACGTGGGAGGCCTCGGCCCGCGGCGTGCTGGCCGGCCTGCACGGCCAGGTGATGGCCCGCGCCGCCCGCGGCTGACGCTGTTCCCGACGGCGCAGGACTCACAGCAAACGCTCAGCGGGCGCGCCGCTGGCTCCCAGGTTGCTCGCGCACCATGCAGGCATGGAGACCGCGACCTACCCCCACCACCTGTTCGAAGACCCCGACCTGCTCCGCCTGACCGCGCTGCCGCCACCGGCACCGCCCAGCTTGCCGCCTCCGGCACCGCCGGCGGGCGGCCCTGGCCGCCGCCCGGCACACGTCGGCCGCCGCCGGCTGCTCGCCGCGGCCGCCGTCGTCGTGTTGAGCGCCGGCGCCGGCTATGCGGGCGGCTCGCTCGCCGGTTCCGGCTCCGGCGACGCCGCGTCCACGCCGACCGCGAGCACCGTCGCTGCGACCGCGACCACGGCCGACGTCGACTCGGTGTCGTTCGCCGGTGAGACGCTCGACATCGCCGGCGTCGTTGCGACCGTGCAGGCGTCGGTGGTGTCCGTCGACACGACAGTGACGGTGCGCCAGGGCCCCTTCACCCAGCAGGGCACCGGCGCCGGCACCGGGCTGGTGCTCGATGCGACGGCGGGCTACATCCTCACCAACGCGCACGTGGTCGAGGACGCCACCTCCGTCACCATCACGCTCAACGGTGAGACCACCGCCCGCACGGCCACGGTGGTGGGCACCGACACCGCCCACGACATCGCCGTCCTGCAGGTCACCGACACCACCGGCCTGGTTGCCGCCCCGTTCGGCTCTTCCGACAGCATGGCGGTGGGCGACGGCGTGGTCGCGATCGGCAACGCACTGGCGCTCGACGGCGGCATGACCGTCACCAGCGGCATCGTGTCCGCCCTGAATCGCTCGATCGAGACCGACAACGGCTCGCTGGAAGGCCTGCTGCAGACCGACGCCGCGATCAGCTCGGGCAACTCCGGCGGGGCGCTGGTGAACGCCTACGGCGAGGTGATCGGCATCAACACCGCCGCGGCAACCAGCAGCGGCTCGGTGACCGCCTCCAACATCGGCTTCGCCATCCCCATCGACGACGCCCTGGCCGCTGCGGAGGCCTTGATCGGGTGACGGGTGCCGGGTGCCGAACCTCAGCGGGGCAGCAGGCGGGTGGCCGACTTCAGCACCGTCAGCGCACCTTGTTTGGCGATGGTGCGGTGGTGGCTGCGGCCCTCGTC
>CAYZFZ010000016.1:0-30484 GCA_964477795.1 uncultured Bifidobacterium sp. | reverse complement strand
CTGGAGCCCGCACTCGCTGTGCCAGGACGCCCGCCGCCACGGGGTGGTCGTGCGCTCGCCGGATCTCAACGCGTCGAACGCGCTGGCCACGCTCGAGCCGTGCGCCGAGTCCGTCGGCGGTGTCGCCGTGCGTCTCGGCCTCGCTTCGGTGCGCGGCATCGGCACCGACCTGGCGAAGGAGATCGAGGCTTTACGTAAAGGCTGTCGGGCTGCGACCAGGGGCGGTGAGTTCGAGGGTTTGACACAAACCGTTGGTGGGGCCGCAGACGGGGGCGCGCAGGGGGGTGGCGGGCCGTACGGTTCGCTGGAAGATCTGGTGCGGCGGGTGCCGGAGCTGAGCCTCGCCCAGCTGGAGGCGATGGCCACCGCCGGCGCGTTCGAGCAGTGCCTGGGGTTGGATCGGCGCGAGGCGCTGTGGGCGGTGGGGGCGGCGGTGCAGTCGCGGCCCGGCCGGCTGGAGGGGATCGTCGTCGGGCAGCAGGCGCCGCACCTGCCCGGCATGGAGCCGATGGAGGTCACCGTCGCCGATCTGTGGGCGACGGGCGTGTCGCCCACCGGGCACCCCACCGAGTTCCTCCGGGCCGCGCTGCAGCAGCAGGGCGTGGTGACGGCGGCCGGGCTGTGGGACTGCGAGCCGCGCAGCAAGGTCACCGTGGCCGGCGTGGTCACCCACCGCCAGCGCCCGATGACCGCGCAGGGCGTGACGTTCATGAACCTGGAGGACGAGACCGGCCTGATCAACATCGTGGTCTCGAAGGGCTGCTGGGCGCGCCACCGCAAGATCGCCCGCGGTGCACCGGCGCTGCTCATCCGTGGCCGGCTGGAGCGCAGCGAGGGCGTCATCAACATCAGCGCCGAGGAGCTCACCCCGCTGCCTGTCGCGGCCAGCAACCCCAGCCGCGACTTCCGCTGATGCCGGTCACCGCCGGCGGCGCAGGCCGGCCGGCGGAACAGGCCCGTCAGCCGCTCGACCGTCGATCGGCGAGGCGATCCGCGACGCGATCGGCGGCGATCCGGCGCATGACGAGCGGGGCTCCGGCGGCGAGCGCTGCCGCCCGGTCGTAGAAGTGCTCGGCCTGGTCGAATCGTCCGTTGAGTGCCGCCACCCGCGCGAGCCCATGTGCCACCGGCCCCCACATGGCGCCGCCGCCGCCATAGCACTGCAGGACCACCCATTGGTGCTCGTACGGCATGAGCAGGTCGCTGAGGAGGTCGCCGGCGGCCTCGTCGCCGACGTTCGCAGCCACGTGGGCGAGCACCCCGAGTCCGAGGAACCGGTTGGTGTCGTCGGGCAGGTTCTCGAACGACGCGTCGCGGAACCAGCGCAGCTCGTCGCCGGCGCGCTCGAGATCACCCGCCTCGGACATGCACAGGGCGAGCACGGCGCGGTAGGTGGGGATCCGTGGGTGGGCGACGGTCGCCGCGGCGAGTGCGGGGATCATCTCCCGGGCACGACCTTGGTACAGGCGGATGTCGACCAGGTTGACCGCGAGGCAGGCCGCAGCCTCGGCCACCTGTGGGCGTGTGCCGGCCGCGGCGACTGCGGCGGCCTCCGCCGCAACGAGGTCGCCGCCGCGTACGTGGGTGAGCGCACGCCACGTCCGCACCGCCCACGTCCAGTACGGATTCGGGAAACGCGACACGAGGTGCTCCGCGTGGTCGAGCGCCGTGTCGGCGTCGGCGAATCGACCCGAGCGCAGGAGATCTTCGTGCCGGTAGCAGTAGGCGGCCAGGCGGACGTCGTCGCCGACGGCGCGTGCCGGCATGGCGAGCACCTCGTCGATGTCGCCGAGCCGGGCCTCGAGATCGGCGGCACCCAGCTGGGCGTACCGCGACCCGAGCACCGCATTTGCGAGCGTCTCGTGACGCACCGGCCGGAGAGCACGGGCGCGGTCGAGCGAGCGCCGGAGCAAGCGCGTGCGCTCCTCGGCCGCGTCGGTCAGCAGCAGCGACAGCGCCAGCTCTCGCTCGAGCGCGCAACGCAGCTCGTCGGTGGTGGCGGTGGCCGCGATCGCATCGGCCTCGTGCTCGGCGTCTGCCCGCTCGATCACTGACAGCGCCTCCCGCAGGAGCTCGACGTGCGCCGCGTCGGGGGCCAACGACGCACCGCGGCCCGCTCTCCCGACCAAGGCCAGCGTGGCACTGGCGGTGACGATCGCCAGGTCGTCGGTGCGAGCGATCGCGAGCGCCTCGTGCAACGATGCCCGGGCCTCGTCGAAGCGCTCCTGGGCGTGCAGTGCACGACCGCGTCCGACGAGGGCGTGGCCACGCGTGCGAGCGCCCGTCGAGCACCCGGCGGCACGCTCGAACTGGCGCTCGGCGGCGACCCATGCGCCGGCACGCATCGCCGCTCGCCCGGCTTGGAGTGCATGGCGCCACGCCAACGAACGCGCCGGAGGTCCTGCGAGTGAGTAGTGATGGGAGAGCGCGGCGTGATCAGGCTCGGCGTCCTCGATGCTGCCCGAAACACGTGCCAGCGTGTCCGCGACATGGCGATGGAGGACCGAGCGGGTGGTCGGGCCGATCTGGTCGTACACCGCGTCGCGCGTGATCCGGTGGGAGAACTGCAGGCGGGGCGCGCCGGCCGACTCGGCCGTCGAGGTCAGCAGGCCGGTGGCGACGAACTGGTCGACGATCCGCGCCAGGGTGGAGGTGTCGTTCGACGAGCAGCGCTCCAACAGGTCGATGTCGATGTCGTCGTCGTCGATCACACTGGCCAGGGTCAACGTCAGCGCGGCGTCGGTGGCCAGACTCTGCGTTCGCGCCGAAACCCAGTCGGCGATGGCGTCCGGCACGGATCGTGGGTCGAGCGTGCCGCCGGCCAGCCGGGCGGTGCGCGCCAGCTCGCTCGCGTAGAACGGCAGTCCGCCGGTGCGTCGCTGGACTCCGCGCGCCACGTCGTGATCGGTGAACAGGCCTGCGACGTCGGCGATGCTGAGACCGTCGAGCCGGATGGAGGTCGTGGGGACGACCCGCTGGAGGGCCGCCAGGGCAGCCGCGGCATCGCGGCTGAGGTCCCTGCTCGCGATGAGCACGAGCAGGCGACCGGAGAGCCCGTCGATCGCCTCCTCCAAGGTGGCAATGGCATCGCTGGTGGCCCATTGGAGGTCGTCGGCGAACCAGACGGTCGGGCGTTCGGCGAGCGTCTCGAGCAGAGTCCGCAGGGCGGCGGTGAGGCCGGCCCGCGCAACGCTGTCGCCCCCATGGTGGTCGGCGCGAGGCGCCTCGGGGTGGTCGTGCGCGACGCGTGCGGGCAGGAGCGGCGCGAGCCCATCCAGCCGATCGCCGAGGTGTGCGGCAATGGCCGGCTCCTCGGCGAGCAAGCGGGCAACGGCTTCGCCGAGCGCACCGTACGCGCGGGCCACGGTGCCGCGATCACGACCCCACACGACATGGTCGACGAGCTCATCTCGTCGCAGTCCGACACAGAACCGGTCGACGAGCCGCGTCTTGCCCATGCCGGCGGGCCCCTCGATGACCACGAGCTGAGGCCGTCGCGATCGATCCACGTCCGACCAGATCGCGCGCAGCAGCTCCAGCTCGCGGGCGCGGCCGACGAAGGGGTCGTCGGTGTGAGGATGGATGCTCGACCACTTCCGGTGGCCGCTCGGAGCCACCGGGAGCGACGAGGGTGTCGCGAACCGCGAGGCGGTTGCCGCGTGATCGAAGAGGCCGGCGGTCGCCGGTGAGGGTGCCACCCCGAGCTCGAGCGCCAGGCGCGTGGTGAGCTCGTCGAACACATCGCTGGCCGCGACGCGGCGGCCGTCCGCCACCAGTGCCTCGATCAGCAGATGGGATGCCTGCTCGTCCAGCGGATCGTCGGCGACCGCCCGGCGCAGCGCCGTGATCGCCTGGTCGATGGAGCCACGCTCGACGAGCGCGGTGGCACGACGGACGACAACCCGCCGGCCGAGCTCGAAGATGCGGGCCCTTGTGCGGCGGCCCCACTCGCTGTCGTCGTGCGGGAGGAACGGGCGGGCGAGCGCGTGCTCCGCGTCGGCGAGCAGTTCCGGCGTCGCCGTCGCGTCCTCGACGAGTACCTCGATGGCACCGAGGTCGGTGTGGACCTCGAGGTCGAGGCGTACCACGGTGTCGTCGGACCTGACGACGTCGGCGGCGAATCCCGCGTCGACCATGGCGCGCCGGACCTTGGAGAGCACGCCGCGCAGCGCGCCCTGCCAGTGCCCCGACACGGCTGCCCCCCAGAGCACGTCGGCCAACTCGTCACGGGTGGCGCCTCGCGGTTCGAGCGCGAGGTGGGCGAGCACGCTCGCCGGTTGACGAGCCGTCACCTCCACCACACCCGCCGGCCCCGCGACCGCGACGCGGCCCAGCACCTGCACCGTCGCGTGGTTCGTCCGGGGTCCCGTCATCGTCGCCTGTCCTGGCACGAGCGTAGCCTTCCGGAGGATGTCGTCGGTTCGGCCGGGGAGGACCGGGTCAGAAGGCTTCGTCGATCTTGCCGCCCAGATAGTCGGTGGCGAACGGTGGGAGCGCGTCGAACAAGAACTTGGTCACGCTGTCGGCGGCGGCCGCCTCAGCTTGGTTCGCCAAGCCCAAGGTCAAGAACGACACGGCGACGTTGCTGGCGACCACCGACGGGAGATCGCACAGCTTCATCTCGAACAGCGCGGTACCGACGCAGCTGCTGAGCACGCCGAAGAAGGCCGACAGCAACACGTAGACCCCCACGATCGTCGGCAGGCCGACCAGCCACGAGGCGAAGAACCCTGTCACGCCCGATCCTGCGGCGACGAAGACACCGGCCATCACCGACCCTGCCAGGAGGATCGTGAGCTCCATGACGGCGATCGTCGACAGCACCGCCAGCTCTGCTGCCAGGACGGCCCGCTCTGCTCGTTCGAGTACCCCCGTGCCCGCTGGGGCGAACACGGCAGCGCTCAGGCCGGCGGCGAGACTGGCCACGACGGAGATCTCCACCACGCTGGCGGAGAACCGTCCGGTCGGGTCGGTGTAGCTGAGCGGTGCGGCCTCGGCGTACAGGTACGGATGCCGTGAGCGGGGATCGTCGAGGGTGCCGGTGTCGGGGTCGACGGTGGTGAAGGCGCCCGTCGTGGGCCGGTACTGGCGGGCGCGGAGGTGGTAGAGGCCGGTGCCCGCGTCCTCCCGCTGGCCGCCGAAACCGAACGTCCAGGGCATGGTGCCGGTCGTGTGCAGCGTCTCACC
The DNA here is from genome assembly GCA_964477795.1 of uncultured Bifidobacterium sp. Classification (GTDB taxonomy): domain Bacteria; phylum Actinomycetota; class Acidimicrobiia; order Acidimicrobiales; family Ilumatobacteraceae; genus UBA668. The sequence goes on along the minus strand of CAYZFZ010000016.1, from coordinate 25,297 downwards.
GAACGCCGAGTAGTCGGCGGTGGCGACGACGGCGCCGGTGCCGTCGGTGGCGAGCCGGATCGAACCGATCTCGTCGGTGTGTGCGTAGGTGCTGGTGCCGCCACGCTCGACCGAGACGAGGTCGGTGCCGTAGGTGTAGCTGGCGAGCAGTTGGCCGCCGGCATGTTCCAGCAGCACCTCGGGAACGCCACCCGGTGCAAGTGGATCGACGAGCAACGAGACGCCGCCTTCTCCGGTGCGGTTCCCCAGAGCGTCGATGTCGTAGTTGACGATGCCGCCACCGGGCAGCGACGCGCTCGTGAGCAGTCCGCGGGAGTCGTAGCCGAACAGGGCGGTGGCACCACCGGTGGTGACGGAGAGCTGGGCGCCCCGTCCGTCGTAAGTGAAGGTGGTGCTGCCGGCGGCCTGCAGGCGGTCGTCGGCGTCGTACCGGTAGTTGGTCGTCGCACCGGTCAGTGCGTCGGTCTGGGACAGCCGGTTGGACACCGGGTCGTACGTGTAGGTGCGGTTGGCGATGGGGGTGCCGTCGGTGTGGGTCTCGCCGACGAGACGCCGAACGGCGTCGTAGACGTACGACGCCCCGCCGCCGGTGGACTGCGTCACCGTGGTGGGATCGCCGGTCGCGTTGCGCTGGTAGTCGAACTGCTCCAGAACCCCCGACACGTTGCTGTGACGGATGCGGGTGGCCCGGTGCATGGTGTCGTAGGTGACGGCCGTGACGGTGCCGTTCGGCCGGGTGACGGTGGTCTGGCGGCCGGCTGCGTCGTAGGTGTAGTGCGTGGTGCTCCCGGCGTCGTCGGTGACGCTCACCATGCGGCCGGCGGCGTCGTACGCGTACTCGGTCGTGCGGGCCGTGCCGTTGGCGAGGGTGCCCGTGACGCTGGTTCGATTGCCGGCCGCGTCGTAGGTGTACGCCAATTGGGTGCCGTCGGGGTTGGCAATGCCGGTCACTCGGTCGAGTGCGTCCAGGGTGTAGGTGATGGTGCCCTTGGCGTCGGTGCTGCGCAGCAACCCACCGGTGCCGTCGTAGACCAGCGCCTGCTGCCCATCCGGGCCCGTTCTGGTCAGTGGCCGGCCCATCGCGTCGTACGTCCAGGTGGTCACCGCACCGTTTCGATCGGTCACGGTGGCGGGGAGGCCCTGGGCGTTGTACGCAGTCGTCTCGGTCACCCCGGTGGGGAACGTCGTGGTCACCAGGCGGCCGGTTGCGTCGTAGGTGTAGCGGGTGGTGTGCCCGTTGGCATCGGTGATGGAGGTCTGGTTGCCGGCGGAGTCGTAGGTGGCGGTCGAGGTCGCGCCGAGCGCATCGCTGACGGCGATCAGGTTGTCCGCAACGTCGTAGCGGTACGTGGTGGTGTGGCCGCCCTGGTCGATGGTGGTGGCGAGATTGCCGCCGGCGTCGTAGGTGCGATCCTCGGTCGTGCCGTCGGCGAACGTCGTGCGCACCAGCCGGTTGCGCGAGTCGTACGTGAAGCGCGTGTGGCCGCCGACGGGGTCGATCTCCTCGATGACGTTGCCGGCCCGGTCGTATGCGTACTGGGTCGTTCCCCCGGTCGGGTCGGTCACCGACGTCCGCCGCCCTGCTGCGTCGTACCCGTAGGTGGTCACGCCTCCGTTGCGGTCGGTCTCGCTCGTCACCTGTCCGGCGAGGTCGTAGGTGGTGGAGGTGTGCGAACCGTCCGGCCAGGTTGTGCCGATCCGGCGGCCCAGTGTGTCGTAGGTGTGCGTAGTCACTCCACCGTCGGCATCGGTTTCCGTCGCGAGCTGCCCCGACGGGGTGTAGGTGAACGCGCGGTGTGTCCCGCCTGGCAGATCGACGACGGTGGGATTGCCGGCGGCGTCGACCTGCTGACGGATGGCGGCGCCGCCTGCCCTGCGCACCTCGAGCGGCGCCCCTTGGTGATCGAGGGCCAGATCGGTCGTCACCCCGAGCGCGTCGGTGATCTGGGTGGGGTTGCCGCGACCGTCGACCTCGATCTCCTGCCGAGCACCGTCGGGACCGACCACGGCGATGACATTGCCGGCGGCGTCGTACTCCGTCCTGGACGTCGTGCCGTCAGGTGCGGTGCTGCCGGTCTGGCGGCCGAACCCGTCGTAGGTGTACAGGGTCGTGGCCCCATCGGGCTCCCTCACGCTGACGAGGTTGCCGGCTGCGTCGTACGCGATGGTCTCGACGGCGCCTGACGGATCGGTCGTGCTGATGCGGTTGCCGCGAGCGTCGTAGGTGTGGGTCGTGGTGCGGCCCAATGCGTCCTTCTCCGTCAGCAGGCGGCCGCGGGCATCGTAGGTTCGGGTCACCAGATCGCCCGCGGGATCCAAGACGGTCAGCTCGTTGCCGTTCGAGTCGAAAGTGCGCGTCGTCGTGCGGCCCAACGGATCGGTGGTGGTGAGCTGGTTGCCGTCGGCGTCGTAGGTGTTGACCGTCGTTCCGCCGAAGGCGTCCACCACGGACAGCACGTTGCCGTCGATGTCGTAGGTGAACACCGTTTGTGAGCCGTCGGAGCCGGTGACGACCTCGCGGCGCCCCGCGAGATCGTGGGTGACCGTGGTGCGCTCGCCTCCGGCGGAGATGATGGCCGTCAGTCGTCCTTGGTCATCGTATTCACGCCGTTCCACGGGCCGGCCCTGGGGGTCGATCACCTCCAGGATGTCGTGGAGCCCGGTGTAGCGGAAGCGGGTGACCGCGCCCTCCGCGTCGGTGTGGGCGACGAGATCTCCCACCGCGTCGTAGGTGTAGGTCTGCCGGTTCCCCGCCTGGTCGACGATGACGATGATGCGGTCGAGCGCGTCGCGCTCGAAGACCACCGACGCACCCGACGAGTGCGTGATCCCGTTGCGGCCGATCGTGATCGTGTTCCCGTTCGGATCGAGGATCGATTGAACGACGCCCTCGGCGTTCAGTGTGTAGCGGGTGCCGTCGGCGGTGGTGTAGCGGAACCCCTGCGGATCCCACGCCCGGAACGTGGTGTCGTCGACCAGTTCAGCGTCCTCGCCGGCGCCGGCGACGACCAACACGTTCCGGTTCCCCGTCGGCTCCAGCCGGCCACGGGTGCCAGGGCGCGGCGTGTACCCCATCACTGCAACGACCGGGGGTGCGAACGCAGTCGCCGACGGCGAAGGGGTCGCGTCGAACTCCTCGGTGGTGCCGTCGGGAAGCACGACCGTGACGGTGTGCGGTCGGGTGGGCTGCAGCAAGTAGCTGAATCGCGCAGTGGTGACGGTCCAACCCTGGCCCTGGGTGCCCGACGAAGTGATGCGCAGGTTCGACAGTCCGAGGTGCCAGCCGTAGCCGAAATCGCCGAGCTGGTCGTCGCGCGTGTCGTACTGGCGACGCACCTCGAGCGGCAGCCCGGCTGCCGGCACGACGAGATCGGTGAAGGTGAGCGCGAACGTGCCGACCTTCAGCTGTCCGGTGATCGTGACGGGTTGCCGGGCCGTGGAGGTGTTGCCCGTCCCGTCGACGACGGTCAGCAGCAGCTCGTACGACCCGTTGATCAACAGCGTCGGATCGAGGCTCCCGAGCCGTCCGGCCACGACCCTGTCGCTGGAGGTGGCCACCTCGGCGACGACGACGTCGCCATTGACGAGCTCCAGCGTCCAGCGGAGCAGGTCTGCGTCGGTGGCAGTTCCGGTCACGTCGAGCCGGTCGGTCACCTCCGCACCGGGCGCGGGCGCGGTGATCGACGCGACCGGCGGGGTGCGGTCGGGCGGTGCAGCGAGGGGAAGGACCGTGACGGTTCGGGTGGCCGACTTCCCGCCGAAGCCCACCGTCACCGTCGTCGTCCCAGCATTGATGCCGGTCAGCACGCCCGTGCCCGACACCGCTGCCACCGACGCAGCGCCGACCTGCCAGGTGCCCGCATCGGTGACCGGCGCCGATGAGCCGTCGGAGAAGTAGGCCGTGGCCGTCAGTGGCAGGTCGGCCCCTTCCAGGAGCTGCGGGTTCACCGGGTTGAGCAGGATCCCGTCCAACACGGGCGCGCCACCCGACGGTGCGCCGATCCGGATCAGCAGGTCACCTCGAATGGCATTGTCGGCCGTGTCCGACGCCCGTAGTCGGATGACGTACACACCGTCGGTCAGACCGCTCGGATCGAGGGAACCGAGCACGCCGTTGACCACCGGAACGGACCCGTGTCCGAGCTCTCGGACGGTCAGTCCGGCCGTGTCGACGAGCACCAGCTGGTAGGAGGCGAAGTTCAGATCGTCGGCCGTGCCCACCACCGACGTCGGGCCGGACACGGTCGACCCGCCCGCCGGCTGGGTGATGGCGATGGTCGGCGGCGTCCGGTCAGCCGCACCCGGCGCACGCACCGTCACGGTGAGGTCGGCCTGCATGCCGAGATAGGTCGCTCTGACCGTGCCCGATCCCACGGCGACGCCGCTCACCCTTCCACGGCTGTCGACACCGACGACGGCCGGGCTCTGCGTCGTCCACGCGACCAGGGTGGTGACGTCAGCGGTCGTGCCGTCGCCGAACACCGCACGGGCGCTGACGTCGGACGACTCGCCGACCCGGATCACCGGTGTCGCCGGGATGAGGTCCAGCCGCGCCAGCGTGGGCGGCACGCCGTCGAATCCGTCGCAGTTGCTGTCGATGCCGTCGCCGGCGACCTCGGTGGCGCCGGGATGGATGGCGGCTGCGGCGTCGTTGCAGTCGCCGTGGTTCGGTGAGAACGTGTCGCCGTCGGCATCCTCGTCGCCGGGTGCGGGGCCGGTCGACACCACCAGATCCACCCGGCTCTGCGGTGGTGCGGCCGCACCGCCCTGCGGTGCCTGCTCGATGACGATGCCGGCGACCGCAGCATCGTGCACGAGCGTGACCGTGCCGACCCGCAGGCCCGCGTTGGTGATGGTCTGTTCGGCTGCGCTGCGGGCTGTCCCCACGACACCGGGGACCACGGCGGGCACAGCGACGCTGATGGGGTAGCTGCGCCGGGCCTGCCGGCCGGTCGCATCCGTCACGACCACGTCGAGCTCGTAGGCACCGGCAGTGGTGGGGAGCCATTCGAAGGTGCCGGAACCTGGATCGGTCGTGAAGCCAGCGACCGCTGTGGCCGGAGTGATCCGGACCTCGAACCCGCCGGTGTTGTTGGAGTAGGCGGTGGCGTCCATCGGTCCGAGGTACAGACGCGTCGCGCCCTCGGGTACTTGGATCCGCTGCGGTGACCCGTCGCCGGCGATGCCGTTCCCGATGAAGAACGGCTGCTGCAGGCCTGGCGCCAAGAGTGCGTAGCCCAGTTCCGCGGGCGTCGCGAACGACAACCCTGCGGGAGCTCCACTGGAGCAGGCGGCAACCGGCGGGAGGCTCGGCTGCGCATCGGAGAGGAACACCCCGATCAAGCTGTCGAGCGGCGCGGACAACGCGGCGATGTCGTAGTTGCAGCCACGAACTGACGTCGCGATGGTTCCGTCCGTCGCGCTCGCCGGCTGTGCCGCGCCGGCCGAGGAGGCTGACCCGGTCGCCTCGAACGTGAGCGTCTCGCCCGGTGTGAGGCCGCACGGGAACTCGACGAGCAGCGGCGACTCGTCCGTCGCCGCGGGTCCAGCGACGTCGCCGGCCAGGGCCGTCCCGGCGGGCATGCCGGCCAGCCACGGATTGTCGTTGCCGCGCGGCGCGGCGTGGGCGACACAGGTGAGGTCGGCGGCGTAGGTGAGGGTGTCACCGTCGACGTCGTCGGCACAGATGCGTCCGCGCAGGCTGAACCCGACTGTGGCCGCGGCGGGTGGACCACAGGTGATCACCGGGTCGTTCTCGGGAGGGAGCACGTCGACGAACACCGTTGCCGTGTCGGTGGCTCCGTCGGGGTCAGTGACCGTGTACGTGAACTGGTCGAGTCGTTGGGTCTCGTCGAGCGGGAACGACTGCTGGCGGAAGTTGTTCATCCCGCTCTGGAGCCAGTTGACGTCCGGGATCGCCGGGACGGTCCCGTCGGCGTTCACGTTCGTCACGTCGTACTGATGCTGGTTCCAGATCGCCCGCGCCCGCACCCAGTTGCCGGCCGGTGATCCGTAGACCCGGATGCCCGGTGCGTACGACGTCCCGAGGTACGTGATCGCCCGCTCGGCGGTGACCACGATCTCGGCCTCGCCGTCGCCATCCACGTCGGCGACCACCGGAGCCTCGGCCCGGGTGCTGCTGCCGTTCGGCGCTGCCCATCGGACCGCTCCGGTCGGTCCGTCGTAGACCCGGATGAATTCCTGGTCGGCGTACACGACTTCGGCCCGGCCGTCGTTGTCGAAGTCGAACACCGTCGAACCTGTGGAGGATGACGACGTGTCGTCGATCGTCGACTTCCACAGGACCGCATCCTCGGTCGCCGGGTCGGCGTCGAGCACGGTGTCGGGGTCGTAGACCGCATACACCTGCGCACCCGCGATGCCGATCTCGGGATGACCGTCGCCGTCGAAGTCGGCGATCGTCGGAGGTCCGCCGTGCCCACGGTTCGTCAACCCGGGGAGCGTCGCGAGCTGGATCGGCCCCCACACGACGCTGTAGTCGTGGTTGAAGATCGTGAGATTGCCGTCGTTGACGCGGACGATCTCGCCCTCGGGATCGTCGTCGAAGTTCGCCGCGCCCACGAACCCGTCTTCGCTGTCAGGCGCGATCGCTTGCGACGCGCCGGTCGCGGCGTCGATGACGCGCCGTCCGGTGATGATCTCCAGCCGGCCGTCGAGGTCGATGTCCACGACCACCGGCGTGCAGTACGCCACGTTGGCGCCGCATCCCCACCCGGTGGGCGAGCTCCACCGCGTCGACATCGTCGCCGTCTGCGGGTCGATGTCGATCACCACGATGCGGGTGGAAGCGCCGATGACTTCGGGCTGCCCATCGCCGTCCACGTCGGCGGCCGCGAGGTTGCTGCCCGCAAAGGTGGTCGCCGGGCTGTGCTCGTCGAGCACGGCGCCGCCTGGACCGACCAACCGGAGGGCTGCAGCGTTCCCGGTGGGGTGGACGACTTCCAGCCCCGGGTCGTCCGTGAAGTCGGCGACGACCGGCGTGGCGTACTCGTACGAACCCGACTCGCCGACGCCGGTGCCGGGGCGGGTCCAGACCGCCGCACCGCCGGCACCGCTGCGAGCGCGCAGCTCTCCGTTCAGCGCGGTGTACACCACCTCCGGCGTACCGTCCCTGTCCAGGTCTGCGACCAGTGGCACGGTTTGTGCGCCGATACCCAGCTCCGCCCACTCGAGTCGGGGGGCCAGGAGCGCGATCGGCGCGTCGCCGTGGAGGTCGATCTCCGACAGGCCGGGGTAGTTCCTCGTCCCGACCCGTGTGATGACGACCTTGACCGTGCGCACGCCCGCGATCGGCTGGCCGCCGTGCAGCGGAACCAGATCGAATGACGTGTCCGCATCGGCCCCATCGGGCGCTCCGCTGTCGGGGTTGGTCGTCAGGTCGGCGGTGAACAGCTCGTCGCCGCCCGCGCTCAGCGCACGGATCGTCAGCGTCTGCACCTCGTAGCCCTGTTCACCAAACTGTCGGGATCCGAAGACGTCGACCCGGCGCAGCGCCACGTCCGTGTCGAACGCGAACGTCAGGGTGATGGGCACACGCTGGGTGCTCGTCGTGAACCAGTCCGCCGAGGTGCTGCCGTCGTTCAACCGTGCGATCGGATAGACCGAGTTGGTCGTCTTGTCGCTGGTGACGACCACTGGCTGGATCGCGGTGAGCTCGGCATCGGTGACGACCGAGGTCGTGGACATCGGCTCGTTGGGCACGTACGTCAGGTTGGCGTTGCTCCCGGTGACGCGACCGGACTGGGGTTGGGTGTAGGAGCTGATCGCCAACGCGTCGGCGTCGGAGTCGGTGTCGTTGCCGAGCAGGGTCGCGGCGGGAACCGGCAACGGCTGGCCCGCGGTGGCCGTCAGGACGTCGTCGACGGCGTGAGGCGGCCCGTTCGGAACCGTCACCTCGACGGTGAACGACTGCACGTCGACGCCACCCCGTCCGTCGGAGACACGGACCGTGAAGTCGTGCGGTCCGGCGTCGCCCGCCACCGGGTTCCACGTGATCGCTCCCGAGTTGGCGTCGATGACGGCGGTCGGTTGTCCGGCGGCGGTGCTGGCCTGGAGGCTGTAGGTCAGGACGTCACCGTCGGGGTCGGTGGCGTCGACGTCGTACACGTACGGGGTGCCCGTGGTGTGCGAGGTCACGGGGTCGGTGCCGATGGTTGGCGGATCGTTCACCGTCTCCGCGGTCAGAGCGACGTCGACGGGGGTGCCCGGCAGGGCCTGCTGCCCCCCGAGGGGAAGCTGGCGGTACACCTCGCCGATGCCGTAGTCGTCGGACTCGCCCGTGCCGACGTCTCCCAGGGTGAAGCCCGCGCCCTCGATCGCCGCGGTCGCGGCGGCCCTGGTGAGCCCGAGCACGTCGGGGATCACGGCCAACTCAGGTCCGAGCGAGACCACGATCGCGACTTCGCTGCCGGCGGAGACCCCGGTACCGGCGGCCGGGGACTGGCGTAGGACCTGGCCGGCCGGGGCCGGATTGTGCTCTGCGCCACCGGACGCCGGCTTCAGCGACGACGTGTTGATCCGGGCCATCGCGTCGCCTTGCTGGAGGCCCACAACGTCGGGAACGACCAGGTCGCCGCCGGGGGGCAGCGTCGTCGTGGGCGGCGCCGTGGTGTTCGGCGGCTGAGTCGTCGTCGTGGTGGTCGGCGGCGGAGTGGTGGGCGCCGCGACGTAGCCGACGACGTCGATCAGTAGGTCGGTTTCTGCGAATGTGTACACGCACACGGTGCCGGTCGCGGACACCTTGGCGATCAGCTCGTTGGCAACGGCGGCGCTGCCGGCCTCGTAGTTCAACGACGATGCTTCGGGTCGCGAGCCGCATGGGTAGACCGTGAGGAATCCCCAGCCCGAGGGTTCCACCGCGGTGACGTTCATCACCACCGCGGCGACATCCGAGCCCGGGACGCCGCCACGGCCCAGCAGCGGTACCTCGACGAAGGAACCAGCCGGGACGCGGCCCACGTCGCTGAATCGGCCGTCCACGGTCGGTGCAGTTCGTGACTCGAACACCCGCGCCGGCACCACCGATCCCACCGTCGACGTGGTGGGCACGTAGCCGACGACGTCGATCAGTAGGTCGGTTTCTGCGAATGTGTACACGCACACGGTGCCGGTCGCGGACACCTTGGCGATCAGCTCGTTGGCAACGGCGGCGCTGCCGGCCTCGTAGTTCAACGACGATGCTTCGGGTCGCGAGCCGCATGGGTAGACCGTGAGGAATCCCCAGCCCGAGGGTTCCACCGCGGTGACGTTCATCACCACCGCGGCGACATCCGAGCCCGGGACGCCGCCACGGCCCAGCAGCGGTACCTCGACGAAGGAACCAGCCGGGACGCGGCCCACGTCGCTGAATCGGCCGTCCACGGTCGGTGCAGTTCGTGACTCGAACACCCGCGCCGGCACCAGTGAACGAATCGAGAGGTCGCCTGCCGTCGGGCCCGCGGCGAGCGCCGAGCTGTCGCGTGAGGCGTTGGTCCTGCCATCGATGATCACACTGGCGAACAGGACCGCGCTTGCCGCGACGATCGCGGCGAGCCTGATGAGTGACCCATTCCGCCTGCGAGCGGCCCGGGTCGGTGCGTCAGCCCCAGACATGGATCGAGCATAAGAATTGACGCGCGAACGAAGCGCGAACGACCTGGCGTGAGGTCACGCCCGACCCGAGCGACGGCCGCACACGCTTGGCAAGTGCATCCGACAACCGTTCGCGCGCCGTGGCCGTGCTCGCGCCGCACCGGCGGCTCGTCGACATAGATGCATGTGATGCACATGTAACTATGCTCTGCGCATGACAATGATGCAGATCCGGAACGTGCCGGATGACCTTCACCGGCGGCTGAAGGCTCGTGCTGCGATGGCGGGGATGTCGCTGTCGGACTACGCCTTGGCAGAGCTGCAACGGGTTCTGGAGCGTCCCACCCGGCAGGAGCTCTTGGAGCGCATCGCAGCGGTACCGCCGCGGCGGCTGCGCACTTCGGCGGCGGTGCTCGTCCGCCGCGATCGCGACGGCCGTGCTGGTCGTTGACGCGTCCGCGGTCGCGGAACTCGTGCTCGGCACGGCGAAGGGCCGCGCCGTGGCAGCTGCCCTCGGTGATCACACGTTGCATGCGCCCGAGTTGATGCCGCTGGAAGTGGCGAGTGTGTTCCGCGGCCTGGTGCGCGCCCGCGAGATCCAAGCCGGCGACCTTCCCCAGATGCTGGCCGACCTTCGCTCGCTCGGTGTCGAGCTGTACGAGCACCTGCCGATGCTGGGTCGCGTGCTGGACCTGCGCGACAACGTGACGGTGTACGACGCGATCTACCTCGCGCTGGCTGAGGTACTCGATGCACCACTCCTCACCTGCGACAAGAAGCTCGCTGCCGCCGCTGGCACGTGGGCCGCTGTGCAGGTTGTGTAGGGCCAGGCGGGACCAGCGCGTCGGTTTCGTCAGTGCACGCTTCGCACGTCCTCACCGCGCGACGACCGTGCTCACCTCGGACGAGGTGCATCCGTGAATGTGCTTGCTGGCCGGCGGGCCGTGGTTGCGCCGGTTCACGTGAACCGGCCGAGTACACCTTCACAAGTACGTGTTGGCGACCTCATATCACGTCACCTCGGTCGGTGGCTTCGTTCATGAGTCGGGTGTCTCGAACTTCGAGTCGCCGACTGTCCGTTGGCCGGTCTCGAAACGCTCGAGATCCTGCATGATCTCGCGATACGCGCGTTCGTCGTCGAGCATGCGTCGGTACACGAGGTACTTCGCATCGTGGAGGCGTCGGCTCGCCTGATCGGGTGTGACCATGTGGCTGTCTCCACTCATCGCTTCCATCGCTGCCTCGAGGTTCTCGTGGACGCCAGCCGCGGTTGCGCCGAGCATCGCCGCGCCGAGCAGAACCCCTTCCGCAGCGTTCGGTACCACGATCGGGATTCCCAGCGCGTCGGCATGTGCTCGCAGCCACTCTGCACTGCTGGTGGAACCGCCGGTTGCGACGAGCACGGCGGGTTGGATGCCAGCGGCGTCCAACGTCTCGACGATGTGGCGCGTTGCGTAGGCGAGGCCCTGCATCGCCGCGGCGTACCAATCTGTCTGATCCTCAAGATCGTCGCGGAGCGACCAACCGCTGAGACCACCGGTGACGCTCGGGTCGGCCAACGGCGAGCGATTGCCGAGCACGTTGGGCTGCATGTGGACCCTCGCGCCGGGAAGCTCGCCACGGGCGCGGCGTTCGGTACAGGCCGCGTCGAGCGCAGCCAGAACATCCTCGTGGGCGCGAACCCCTGTCGCGCGCCGCACCACGTCGTCGACGAATGCTCCGGACGCGGAGATGCCGGCCTCGTGCACCCACCAACCGCGGAGCACGGCATCGCTGTACGGGCCCCACACGCCTCGGACTCGTGGCCCGTTCCGGCTCAGCGCGATGTGACACGCGGACGTGCCCGCGATCACTGCGAGCCGACGGTCGATCGGGTAGATGCTGCCGGCGGCGCCCAGGATTCCGAGCGCGCCTGCGTGCGCATCGATCAGGGAACTCGCGACGGGTGTGCCCGGCAAGAGGCCGAGCTCGGCCGCGGCTGCGTCGCTGAGACCGCCGACGCAGTGCCCGGGGGCGATGCAGCTCGATCCGATGGGAGCGAACGAGTCGCGCGCGAGTTCGTCGAGGCCCATCGCTTCGAAGTACGAGCGATCCCATCCTCCCCTGTGCCCGACGTAGGTCCATTTGCACGTGGTCGAGCAGGTGGATCTGACGTCGCTGCCCGTTGCCTTCCATGTGAGGAAGTCGGGCAGGTCGAACCACCGAGCCGTGTCGCTCCAACTCGTCGGCAAGTGCCGTTTGACCCATCGAAGCTTCGGTGACTGCATCTCCGGCGACATCGTGCCGCCGACGAAGTCGAGCACATCGTGGCCGACACGCGTGATCTCGTCCGCGTCCGATGTCGCGCGATGGTCCATCCAGACGATGACGTTCTGCTCAGGCGCGCCCGTTGTGCTCAGCGTGACCGGAAGGCCCTGGCCGTTGACCGCGACCAATGAGCAGGTTGCGTCGAATCCGATGCCGGCAACCTCCTCGGCGGTTGCCCCAGCTTTGGCCATGGCCGAGTGCACGCTCGATGCAACTGCCCGCCAGATTTCCTCCGAGGATTGCTCGACATGATTCGGGTGCGGGTGCCAAGTCTGCAGTGGGTGCTCGTCTCGTCCGACGAGGCGGCCCTCCGAGGTGAACAGGCCGGCGCGGGCGCTGCCCGTGCCAACGTCGACGCCGAGCAGGAGAGGCCGGTTCGCGGCTGCCGTCATCGGTGCAGGACTCGCACGCGAAAGCCGAGGGCGAGCGACAGCGCGACCATGTCGTCGAACACGTCGCCATAGGCGACGGCGATGTGGTTGCTCTGGTAGTGGGCCATGAGGTCGTCGCGGCCGATTCCGAGATCGGCTGCCATGAACGGCCACTCCGGTGTCGTCGAGTTCCACCAGTCGTCGCGTACGGCAGGCGGCAGCTGCACGACCTCGCCACGCCCAACGTCCATCACCAGGTCGTCACGCCCGTCGTGATGCCCATCGATCCACGCCCGCGCCCACGTGATTCGACCAGGCAGGCTCTCCCCGGTGAAGGTACCGCCCGGGATGGGGAAGTAGGCACGAGGCTGTCGCGACGAGTGGACACCCTTCAGCGAGTCGGGTTCGTGGTTGAACGCGTAGCTCCCCGCCGATCCGGAGTTGAGCAACAGCCAGATGAACCGACCATCGTGCTCGGCGCCCCACCGGACGTCGTGAAAGGCGACCGATTCGTGGTAGCCGTGCGCCACGAGCAGGCGCTTCAACAGTTCCATTGGCAACAGGTTGCCCTGATCCGCCTCGGTGGCTGTGGCGATCGTGGAACCGTTCGACTCCGGCCGACATGCTGAGTTGAGGAGCCCCTCCGCGAAGTCCGATGGTGGCAGCGACCGAATCAGACCGAGTTGGTACTGCCATCCGATGCAATCGGCGCGCGCGTCGCGAGCCAGGTCGAGCACGGCGAGATAGTCGCGCAGCTGGTTGCGGGTGGCCTCAGGTGTGAAGTCGTCGGCGTAGTGGAACGTGACGCCTCGATCGTGCACGAACCGCACCGCATCCTCGATCCGTCGTTCGTCGATCGCGCGACCTTCCTCGATGATCCATGCCTGATCGATCTTGTGCTCGGCGAAGCCGACACGGGACAGGCGGAGGGCCCCGAAGCAGCCGTTGATCATGCCCATCGACGTGTCGCCGAACATGACGGCGAGTGGCCGTCTGGCGCGCATCGAGGCCAGAACCCCGCGTGCTTGTTGGCTCAGCGGAACCGGCATCGCAGGGCGGATCGCCGTGTCGTCGTACACGATCTGGCCCGTGCGAATCCAGGCATCGAGCTGTTCGAGGAACGAGGTGTCGTCGCTCACGTCGGGAGCGGACGACCAGATCCGCCCATGCCGCCGGCCGAGGCTGGTGAGGCTCGCGCCGGTGTTGAGCAATCCGACGAGGCCGGGCCATGTGCCGTCGAAGTTCGAGGCCAGGAGCAGTGGTGCGTCGGAGCCGGCGACCCCGTCGGTCGTGTGCGGCGCGTACACCCAGTGGGCGAACACGCCGATCACCGGCTCGTCGATGCCGGAGAGGGTTTCGATCGCATCGGCGGGGGAGGTGAGGAACCCCTCGATCGTCGTGGGGGTGTGACCGAGGCGAATCACGGCTCGCTCGAGTTGTCGAGTGAACGCATCGACGCTCTCCGACGCCAGCTCGTTGGGTAGCGCTCGCTCGTCGCCGGGCCGGAACAGGACCACACGTGTCATTGGGTTCCTCCAATCAGAAGGTGCGGTGCGCACCCTAGCGGAAATCGATTTCTTGCAGAGCGGAGCCTCCCACGAGACTGCCCCGGGAGCCAATCCGACGGCGATACGCTCCGGTTGCATGACGACGAAGGGTCTTGCTGGGCGTCCGCGACCTCTCGTCGTCACCATCTACGACGTCGCCCGCGACTCCGGTGTGTCGCCGGCCACCGTGTCGCGGGTGTTCAACGGAACCGGCAACGTCGACGAGGCGCTTGCCGCACGGGTGCGGCTCGCGGCTTCGCTGCTGGGCTACACGCCCAACGGCGCCGCTCGTGCCCTGCGCCGGCAGCGCACCAGCCTGTGGGCAGTGATCGTGGCCGATGTCGAGAACCCGTTCTTCACCTCGGTGGTGCGTGGTGTCGAAGATGCGGCGGTCAAGGCCAACCACCGGGTGGTGCTGTGCAACTCCGACGAGAACCTCGAGAAGGAAGCCGCGTACATCGACGTCGTGGTCAACGAGAAGATGGCCGGGGTCGTGATTGCCGTCGCGTCCACAGCCTCGTCGAACCTGCGGCCACTCATCGACCACGGCATCCCGACGGTGGCTGTCGATCGTCGGCCCGCGAACGCCGATGTGGGATTGGCCAGCGTCGACAACCGTCTGGGGGGTGAGCTGGCCACACGCCACTTGTTCGAATCCGGGTTTCGCCGAATCGGCTGCATCACGGGACCTGCCCGCGTCGATACCGCCAACGACCGGGTGGCGGGCTACCGGAGGGCGCTGCGCTCGTTGCGCGCCGAACGTTCCAGTGGCTGGGTGCAGCACGCCGACTTCCGCGAGGCGGGTGGTTACGCAGCGGCCAGGTCGCTGCTCGAACTCGACAGCCGTCCGGACGCCTTGGTGATCGCCAACAGTCCGATGACCATCGGTGCCCTCGTGGCAATCCGCGAGCTCGGTTTGCGGATTCCGGAGGACGTCGCCATCGTGGGGTTCGACGACTCGCCCTGGGCCACCGTCGTGCAGCCGTCGTTGACCGTGGTCACGCAGCCGGCGTACGAGCTCGGCAGTGCGGCATCGGCCATGCTCACCGGTGCGGAGCCCAGCACCGCGCAGGTGACGCTTCGGCCATCTCTGGTGGTGCGTGACAGTTCGGTGCGCGCCCGGCACTGACGTCCTTGGTCTTGCGTTTGCCGCAACTGGTGATACTCTGGCCATGTCGTGAGAAATCGATTTCTCACGACGCACAGTTCGATCAACGGGGAGTGGTGGGATGAGTGATCAGTCCGTCAGATGGAACGGCCTCGGCGTGGGCATGTCGAACCTGTGGCGGCTGGCCGCAGCCGAGACGCGCTCGATCAGCCCGGAGAACCTCACGGGCGCGAAGGGCGCTGGCGGCATGGCTGCCGAGGGCACCGGCTCGCACCCCTCCGGTGAGCTGGGCGTCGGTTGGAAGGTGTCGCCATCGGTCAACGTCAAGGTCGGGGAAGAGTTCGTCCTTGCAGACATCGAGGGGCCCGGAGCCATCCAGCACATCTGGCTGACACCGACGGGCGGCTGGCGTCACCAGATCCTGCGCATGTACTGGGACGACGATCCGAACCCCGCCGTGGAGTGCCCCGTTGGCGACTTCTTCGCGTGCGGGTGGGGTGAGTACGCACAGGTCAGCTCGCTCGCCGTCTGCGTGAACCCGGGCCGCGCCTTCAACTGCTACTGGGAGATGCCGTTCCGCAAGCGAGCACGGATCACGCTCACCAACGACAGCGTCGAGGATCGCATCGTCTACTACCAGATCACGTATGCGCTCTGCGACGTTCCCGACGACGCGGCCTACTTCTGTGCCCAGTGGCGGCGGGTGAACCCTCTGCCGAAGGGCGATGTCGTGACGATCCTCGACGGTGTGCACGGCCGAGGCCAGTACGTGGGTACCTACTGCTGCTGGGGTGTCAACAACTCGGGCTGGTGGGGTGAGGGGGAACTGAAGTTCTTCCTGGACGGTGACGGTGAGTGGCCGACGATCTGTGGCACGGGTACGGAGGACTACTTCTGCGGCTCGTACAACTTCGACGTCGGCGGCCAGTACGTCGAGTTCACCACCCCCTACGCAGGGATGCCACAGGTGCTGCGCCCTGACGGAACGTACCGATCGCAGCAGCGGTTCGGCCTGTATCGCTGGCACGTCACCGATCCGATCCGCTTCAACTCCGACATTCGCATCACCATGCAGGCGTTGGGCTGGAAGCCGGGATGGCGGTACCTGCAACTGCAGGACGACATCTCGACCGTCGCCTATTGGTACCAGACGCTTCCCATCGCGCCGTTCCCGCCCCTACCCGACCGCGACGCACGGGAGATCATCTGACATGAGCACCATCATGAGAAGTCGCCGGCCACCGGTTGGCGTGTGGGCAATCCTGGCAGGCTGCCTGCTCGCAGCGGTGGGCTGTTCGAGCGGGGGCTCCGACGACTCGAGCGGGGGCTCCGGCCCAACCAGCGAGGCGGGTGGCACGAGTGTTGCCACCACGGCCGACACCTCCAACACGGCCGACACGGACGTCACCATCGCCACCTCGGCCGCCCCCTCGTCCACGGAGGTCGCGCTGACCGCCACGGACACAGGTGTCACAGCCGACAGCATCAAGCTCGGACTCGCCCTGATCGACTTCCAACAGCTCGCCGACATCGGAGTCGACCTCGATGCGGGTGACGTCAACGCCCAGTGGGAGGGCTGGGCCGAGCAGCTCAATGCGAGCGGTGGCATCAACGGCAGGCGCCTCGACATCGTGATCGAGGAGTTCCTGCCCGTGGGCAACGAGACGTCGCTCGCGGCCTGCATCGCGCTGACCGAGGACGAGCACGTGTTCATGGCGCTCGGCCAGCTCTTCGGTGACAACCCGGTGTGCTTCACCAAGGATCACGAGACGCCGTACCTCTCCTACTACGGTGCATCCGAGGAGCTCGCTGCGCAGTCCATCGCTCCGCTGATCGCCACGGGAATGTCCGGTGAGGACGCGCTGCGCGCCTCCGTTCGAGTCTTCATCGACGAAGGCTTCGGCGCGGGCAAGCGGATCGGCGTCGAATACCCGGCGATCGCGTCGGAGATCATGGAGGGAGAGATCCTTCCGATGCTCGAGGATGCCGGTCTCGACATCGTCGCGACCCTCGTGTCGGAGGACTTCGCGGGCGACACGCAGGCCGCCAGCGCCGCAGCCGCGGTGGGAATCCAGAAGCTTCGCGACGCAGGTGTTGACATGCTGGTCTCTCCGTCGAGCGTCTACGGGCTGATGGTGGCGCTGCAGGCCAACGAGTTCGCCCCACAGGTCGTGCTGTTCAGCGGCGACGCCACCAACGGCGGCTCGTTCGATGCCGGCGGCATCGACCCCGCCTACATCGAGGACGCGATCGCGATCACGCCGGACAACCCGACGCGCGAGGAGATGCAGGCGGATCCGAAGATCCTGGAGTGCATCGACGCCTACAACGCAAGCGATCCCGAGGAGCCACTGGATCCGTCCGAGATGAGCACGGGCAACCTCCGCGCGACTGCGCAGAACTGCGCCGCGTTCCAACTGTTCGTCGCCGCGGCCACGGCAGCGGGGCCGGATCTCACGGCGGAGAGCCTGCTCCGGGCGGCGGAGCAGCTGGGCACCATCCAGCTCGCCGGCTTCGCGAACGCGTCGTTGGGCCCCGACAAGCACTCGGCCGGCGACTCGATGCGGATCTACGAATGGGACCCCACCGCGCAGGACTTGCTGCCGGTCGGTGGGCCGATCGACGTGTCCTGAACCGCACGTGGAGATCTCCCGCCAGCTCGTCTTCATCGGGTTCGTCAACGGTCTGTCGACCGGGTTGCTCGCGCTCGGCGTCATCTTGATCTACCGGTCGAGCCGGGTGATCAACTTCGCCGTGGGGAACATCGGCGCGCTCGCGGCAACCCTGCTCGCGTACCTCGTCATCAACGAGGGTTGGCCACTCTGGCTGGCGTGTGCCGCGGCCGTGCTGGCCGGTGCCGCCTTCGCAGCAGCGACGGAGGTCACCGTGATCACCCGCCTCTTCCGAGCGCCGCGTGTGGTCGTCCTGGTCGCCACGATCGGCATCGCGCAGCTCGCGCAGTTGTTCCAGACGGCAATCCCCAAGCTCGACGCCCGCCTCGCCACCAGGTTCCCCACGCCGCTGTCGGGCTCGTGGGAGATCCTGGGCGTGCGGGTCGAGGGCGCCGAGTTGCTCGTCATCATCGTGGTCCCGCTCCTCGCGGTCACGCTGGCCGTCGTCCTCTCGCGGACCGACACCGGCCGCGCCATCCGGGCAGCGTCGGTCGACGCGGAGCTGACGCGACTGATGGGTGTGAGCCCGAAGGTGCTCTCGACGCTCGTGTGGACGATCGCCGGCGTGCTGTCCAGCGTCTCTCTCGTGCTGCTCGCAGGAACGGACGGCTCGCTCGTCGGCTTGACGACCATCGGACCGAGCACGCTCGTGCGGGTGCTCGCGGCAGCGCTGATCGGGTCGATGCGGTCGTTCACCCGGGGTCTCCTCGCCGGTGTCGCGATCGGGATCGTCGAAGCAGTCATTCGATACAACTGGCCCGAGCGCGTCGGGTTGGTCGAGGCGTTGTTGTTCCTGGCGGTCGTGGCCGCAGCCTGGCGCACCAGCCGCAGAGCCGACGGTCGCGACGAGACCTCGTTCTCCTTCGCCCCTCGATCGACCCCGATGCCCCAGCGCTTGAGCGCTGTCGCCTGGGTCCGGGCACTGCCGTGGACGAGCGCGGCTCTCGCGATCGCGGTCGGTCTGTTGCTCCCGGTGGTCGCGACCGAAGCGTCGCGCCAGTTCCTGTACAGCAGGGTCCTGCTGTTCGCGCTGGCGGCGCTGTCGCTGGTGGTCCTCACTGGCTGGAACGGCCAGGTGTCGCTCGGCCAGGCAGCGTTTGCCGGCCTCGGTGCACTGGGCACTGCCGCACTGGTGCGCGGCCAACCGATCGGCATCGGCATCGGCAGCGCGAGCGTCACACTCGACCTCCCCGAGCTTCACTTCGCCGTCGCAGTCGTCGTCATGGGCCTGGTGAGTGCAGGGCTCGCCATCCTCATCGGCGCGGGCACGCTCCGGGTGGCCGGGTTGATGCTCGCCGTCGTCACCCTGGCGTTCGCCCTCGCTGCTCAGCAGTACTTCTGGCGGCGACCGTTCCTCTCGGGAGGCCGCGGCTCGACGGTGTCGCTGCCGCGCGCTCACCTCGGCCCGATCGACCTCTCGTCACAGCGGAACTACTACTACCTCGCCCTCGCAGTCACGGTGCTCGCTGCCCTCGGCGTTGCGCACCTGCGGCGCACCGGGGTCGGCCGCACCATGATCGCTGTCCGCGAGAACGCGGACGCAGCCGCGTCGTACACCATCCGACCGAGGCGGGTGCAGCTCACCGGCTTTGGCATCGCCGGTGGACTCGCCGGGCTCGCCGGCGGCCTGCTGGGCGGGCTGTACACGACGATCAGCTACGGCGAGGTGTTCACGGTGACCGAGTCACTGCAGATGGTCGCTCTTGCGGTGATCGGCGGGATCGGGTCGGTGACCGGCCCGGTCTGGGGTGCGCTGTGGATCATCGGGCTGCCGGCGATCTGGCCGGACAACGATCTCGTGCCGCTCGTGACCAGCAGCGTTGGTCTGCTGGCGTTGCTGATGTACTTCCCGGGTGGTTTCGTGCAGCTTGGCCTGGCGCTTCGCGACACCGTTCTACGCCGGATCGAGCGTCGACTACCGGCGCAGGCAGCAGCGTCACCCGCCGACGTGATCGAGCGTTCGGTCACGCGGGCTCGGCGCCATCGCGCCGAGCCGCCACCGGGGCCCGCCCTGGTGCTCGAGCAGGTCACCGTCCGGTTCGGCGCCCGCACAGCGGTCGATCAGGTCGACCTGCACGTCGACCGGCGCGAGGTCGTCGGCCTCATCGGCACGAACGGCGCAGGCAAGACGACGCTCATGAACGCTGTCGGCGGCTTTGTCTCCGCGCAAGGGCAGGTGCGGCTGCAGGGTCGGGACATCGCCGGGCTTCGGCCCAGCGAGCGCGCCCGGCTCGGACTCGGCCGGACCTTCCAAGCGGCCAAGCTCTTCCCCCAACTCACGGTGCGCGAGACCCTGCAGGTCGCGCTCGAGGCACGTCACCGCACCCTGCTGGTTCCGACACTGCTCCTGCTGCCGGCGAGCAGGCGTGCCGATCGGGCGCAACGCGCCGATGCCGAGGAGCTGATCGCCTTCCTCGGCCTCGGTCCCTACGGCGACCACACCATTGCCTCGTTGTCCACCGGCACCCGTCGGATCGTCGAGCTGGCCGCGTTGCTGGCGCTCGATGCCTCGGTCGTGTGCCTCGACGAGCCCACAGCCGGCGTGGCCCAACGGGAGACCGAGTCGTTCGGGCCTCTGCTTCGGCGGATCCGCGACGAACTCGACTGCTCGATGCTCGTCATCGAACACGACATGCCCCTCATCATGTCCGTCAGTGATCGTATCTACTGCTTGGAGGCGGGCAAGGTCATCGCGTCCGGCACGCCCGAGGAGATGCGGCACGACCCCAAGGTCGTCGCGTCGTACTTGGGAACCGACGAACGAGCGATCCTGCGCAGTGGGGCGCTGCCCTCATGACGGGACCCGACGCCCAGGCGTCCGGACCGGCATCGATTGCGTCGCTCGCCGGCGCGATCCTCGACGAAGAGGCGCGCCGTCAGCCTGCCGCTGAGGAAGCTCAACCGGTCCGCGATGAGGACCTGCCGGGTGTCGGCCTCGACACGATGTCGCTCGCGGAGGCGATCCGCAGCGGCGGGTGGCGGCTGCTCGCACTGCTCGCCCTCCTGAACGGGTTCGACGAGCTGGATGTCGCCGCGTCGAACCTGCTTGCGCCCGACATCCAGCGGACACTGGGCGTGAGCGACTCGACCATCGCCGTGATCACGATCGGCGGATCCGCGATGCTCGTGGCAGGTGGTCTGGCGCTCGGCATGCTGGCCGATCGGATGAAGCGGACCAAGATCGTCGGTCTCGCCACCATGTTCTGGTCGGCCATCGTGGCACTCACCTCCCTCGTTTCGAACGCGTTCGCGTACTTCGTCGCGCGGGCGTTCGCCGCGCTCGGACGTTCCAACACGCAGCCGGTGCAGGGCCCGATGCTCGCCGATGGCTACCCGATCCCCGCGCGCGCCCGCGTGTTCGCCGTGCACGGGGTCGTGGGCTCGATCGGCGCCCTGCTCGCCCCGCTCGCCATCGGCGGCATCACCGCCTTGGCCGGTGGTGACGAGGGTTGGCGATGGGCGTTTCTCGTCGCTGCCGGGCCGACGTTCCTACTGGGCGGCCTCGTGATGTTCGTACGCGACCCACCGCGGGGGCAGTACGAGCAGCTCGCCGCGATCGGTGAGGTCGTCGCAGCCGAGCACGCGCCCCCGCTCGCCCTCAGTGCCGCCTACCGCCGCATCATGTCGATCCGTACCTATCGCACGGCGATTGCTGCGTTCAGCGCGCTCGGCTTCATGCTCGTTTCGGTCCCGCTGTTCGTGAACCTCTACCTGGAGGACCGCTTCGGACTGTCGGCTTTCGAACGGGCGCTGGTGGGCAGCGTGCCCGGTCTGCTGGCACTTGCAGTCGTCCCGGTCGCAGCGACCCGATTCGATGCGCTCTATCGGACCAGCCCACCCAAGACGCTCCTCCTGATCGGTGGACTCTTCATCCCGGTCGCGATGCTCGTCCCGGTGCAGATGGCCATGCCGACCGCAGTGGGATTCGCCGCCGTCGGGTCGATCGTGGGGGTGATCGTTGCCGCCCAGTTCGCGATGATCGGCCCGCTGCTGGCCTCGGTGAACCCGTACTACCTACGCGCGCAGGGCACGGCGATCGGGACCGGCATGGTGCTCGGCATCGGCGGAGTGGGCGGCGCCGTCATCGGTGGGTTGCTGTCGGATGCCGTCGGCCCCCGGCTCGCGGTGGTGATCATCGCCGTGCCGGCGTGTCTCGTCGGTGGGCTCCTGCTCATGAGCGGGTCGCGCCACATCGACGACGACCTCGCGCTCATCGCCCATGAGATCCGGGAGGTTCAGGCCGAGCAGCGACGGGTGGCCCAGGACCCCAGAGACGTGCCGGTTCTCCAGGTGCACGGCGTCGACTTCTCGTACGGACCGGTCCAGGTTCTGTTCGACGTCGACCTGGAGGTTCGCAGGGGAGAGGTGGTCGCGCTGCTCGGGACCAACGGCGCCGGCAAGTCGACCCTGCTGCGAGTGGTCACCGGTCTCGGCGTCCCCACGCGAGGCGTGGTCCGGTTGAACGGCCACACCATGACGCTCACCTCCGCAGAGACGCGGGTCCGCCACGGCATCCACCACGTCCCCGGTGGTCGAGCCGTGTTCGGAACGCTCACCGTCGCCGAGAACTTCGCGCTCGCCGGCATCGTGTTCCGAGGCGACGCGACCGATCGCCGGGCACGGGTGGATCGCTCGCTCGAGATCTTCCCTGAACTTCGCGCGCGACTCGACGAACAGGCAGGCGACCTGTCCGGAGGGCAGCAACAGATGCTTGGTCTTGCCATGGCGCTGATGCACGACCCCGCGATCCTCCTCATCGACGAGCTGTCCCTGGGCCTCGCTCCGGTCATGGTCGGCCAACTCCTGGAAGTGGTCGACCGGCTCCGGGCGGCGGGACAGACCATGGTGATCGTGGAGCAGTCGATCAATGTCGCGCTCGCCGTCTCCGATCGCGCGGTGTTCATGGAGAAGGGCCGCGTGCGCTTCGAAGGCCCGACGGCTGATCTGCTGGGGCGCGACGACCTGGCCCGAGCCGTGTTCCTCGGCGCGCCGGCACATGCGGCAAACCCCGTCACTCCGGCCGAGCACGATGAGACGACCCGCGACGGTGAGGATGCACCCGAAACGGGCGCGCAGGGCCTGCCGCCCGACGGCTGAGCTCGGCGTTCGCCGTGCTGCACCTGCCGGTCAGTACGAGCGGGGGAGGCCCAGCACGTGCTCGGCGACGTAGCTGAGGATCAGCTCCTGGCTGATCGGTGCGATGCGCGGCAGCCGCGCCTCGCGGAAGTAGCGCTCGACGTGGTACTCGGTGGCGTAGCCGAAGCCGCCGAACGTCTGCACCGCCCGATCGGCGGCGAAGAAGCCGGCCTCGGCGGCGAGGTACTTGGCCAGGTTCGCTTCCTCGCCACAGGGGAGGCCGGCGTCGAGCCGGCGAGCGGCCTCGGCGACCATCAACCCCGCTGCGCGCAGCTGGGCGTGCGCCTGGGCGAGTGGGAACGCGATGCCCTGGTTCTGCCCGATCGGCCGGCCGAACACGACGCGCTCGCTCGCGTACGCCGCCGCCCTCCGCAGCGCGGCGTGGCCGATGCCCAGCGCCTCGGCGGCGATCAGCACCCGCTCCGCGTTCAGCCCGTCGAGCAGGTAGCGGAAGCCCTGGCCCTCTTCACCCACGCGATCGTCCGCCGGCACGAGCACGTCGTCGTAGATGGTCTCGCAGCTCGCGACCGCGTTGCGTCCGAGCTTGGGGATCGGCGCGACACCGACGCCGGGCGCATGCCGATCGACGAGGAACAGCGTCATGCCGTCCGTGGGCTTTGCGCACTCGTCCAGCGGTGTCGTGCGGGTGAGCAGCAGGATGCGATCGGCCTCGAGCGCCTTCGAAGTCCACACCTTGCGACCGGTGATGCGGTACGCGTCGCCATCGCGCACGGCGCGGGTGGTGATCTTCGTCGTGTCCGTGCCCGCATCGGGTTCGGTGACGCCGAACGCGACATGGATCGACCCGTCGGCGACGCCCGGCAGGAAACGTGCCCGCATCTCGTCGCTGCCGTGAAGGATCACCGGCTGCATCCCGAAGATGCTCATGTGCAGCGCCGACGCGCCGTTCATGCACGCGCCGGACGCGGCCACCTCCTCCAGCACGGCGGCGGCCTCCGTGATGCCGCGGCCTCCACCGCCGAACCGCTCCGGGATCGCAATGCCGATCCAGCCACCGGCCGCCATCGCCTCGTAGAACTCCCACGGGAAGCGGTGCTCCTGGTCGCACGCCGACCAGTAGTCGTCGGCGAAGCGCTCGCACAGCGTCCGCACCGCGCTGCGGATGAGCTCGAGGTCGTCGTCCATGAGCGCACCGTACCGGGAAGCGGTCGTGCGACGAGCGGCGGACCAGCCGTCTGGTCGCAGCGGATCGACATCACGGGTCGATGTGGTGGGACCAGCCGTCCGGTCACAGCAGATCGACATCACGGGTCGATGTGGTGGGACCGGACTGGACAGACTGAGCCGGCCACGACCGAGGAGGACCGCATGCCCCGCCTGCGCCAGATCGCCCGCCACCAGACCGACGACCCGCTGGTGCTGCAGCTGTACCAGCAGCTCTTCGACGACCGCGACCCGGTCGCCGAGCCGGGCACCGCGACCGGCACCCCGGGCGACTGGTGGACCGTCTTCGCGCTCGTACCCGACGTGTTCCGCCACGCGGTGCAGGGCTTCGGCGTGTACCGCAGCCCGTCGCGGTTCCTCGACCCCGTGCTGCGCGAGCTGGGCCAGACCCGTGCGGGGTGGGCGCGCGGCAGCCAGTTCGTGTTCTCCCAGCACTGCAAGTCGTGCCGCCACCTCGGCATGAGCGAGGAGAAGATCGCCGCCATCGCCTACTGGGCGGCGTCGGACGAGTTCAGCGAGGTCGAGCGCCTCGTGCTCGCCTACACCGACGCCCTGGCCCTCCAGGGCGGTCGGGTCCCGAACGAGCTGTTCGCGGCCCTCGCCCGCCACCTCGACGACGTCGAGCTCCTCGAGCTGACCTACATCACGTCGATGTACATCATGCACGCCATCATGAGCCGGGCCCTCCGGACCGAGTTCGACGACGTCGACGACCCGATCGTGGAGATCGCCGGCCCCGAGGGCTTCGGGGGGTACGACATCGGCGCGACGATCAGTGGCCAGGGCTGAGCCCACAACCACTCGAGGTGGTCGACCCCTCCGCCGATCACCGGGGAACCCACTCTGGTGTGTGTGGGTGCGGGATCGGCGGGGACGCCGTTCCGCAACCTGAAAGGACCCCTCCCCAATGCTCACCTCGTACGAATTCGTGTCCGCCTGGCTCACGAGCCGCCTCGCGACCGACGAGCGCGGCGCCTCTCTCTTGGAGTACGCGCTCCTCGTGGCCCTGATCGCCGTCGTCTGCATCCTGGCCATCACGTTCCTCGGGTCGTCGGCGTCGTCGAAGTTCAGCTCGGTGGGCACCGCCATCAACGACGCCTCCTGAGCGCCGTTCCGCACCGCACGGGCCCGGGGTACAGACCACCTGTCCCCGGGCCCTGTCGCGCCCCGCGGCCGGTTGGCCCCGACCTGCGCGAGAATTCCGCCGTCCGCCCGTCTCCCGAGGTGCCCGTCGAACGATGACTGACCCAGAGGAGCACACGGTGGACAACACACTCCGATCCCACGCACACCCGGACCCGGGTGCCACCGACGTCGAGGTCCTCCCACCCGAGGTCCTCGACGTGCTCCTCCATGCCTACCTCGACGAGCCCGACGACG
>CAYZFZ010000015.1:239-30761 GCA_964477795.1 uncultured Bifidobacterium sp. | reverse complement strand
GGTGATCGGCACGTTCGACCGCGACGACCCCACCTACCTGCTCGACGTCGTCAGCGTCGTGGAGGCCGTGCTCGACGATCCGCGCCAGATCCTCTTCGCCCAGCAACACGCGGCGAGGGGTCTGGCCGTCGCCCGCCTGAAGGCGGAGGGCATGGAGTACGAGGAGCGGATGGAGCAGCTCGAGACGGTCACATGGCCCAAGCCGCTCGCCGAGTTGCTCGACGAGTGCTTCACCGCCTACCACCGGCACCATCCGTGGGTGCACGAGCAGCCGTCGCCGAAGTCGATCCTGCGCGAGATGCTGGAGGGCGGCGACACGTTCGCCACGTTCGTGCGCCGCTACCGGCTGGAGCGCAGCGAGGGGCTGGTGCTGCGCTACCTCACCGACGCGTGGCGCACGCTCGACCGCTCGCTGCCCGACGACGTGTACACCGACGGGTTGGAGGACGTGATCGAGTGGCTCGGCGCGCTGATCCGCGCCACCGACGCGACGCTGCTCGACGAGTGGGCGTTGCTGGCCGGCAAGCCGGTGCACGAGCACGTCGCCCCGGAGGCGCCCGCGGTCGGTCCGCCTGGCCCGCCCGCGGCATGGCGCACGGCCGTGCGCACCGCGGCGTTCGGTTGGGTGGAGCTGCTCGCCCGCCGGTCGTGGGCGGCGCTCGCGGACCGCACGGGTTGGGGCAGCGAGCAGCTGATCGAGGCGATGACGCCGTACTGGCGCACGTACGACTCGATCGGCATCGACGCCGATGCCCGCTCGCTCGCCCACTTCACGCTCGCCGAGGAACCGGGCCGCTGGGTGGTGACACAGGTGCTGGCCGACCCGGAGGGCGACGGCGAGTGGCGCTTCGTCGCGACGATCGACCTCGCCGCCTCGGCCGACGAGGGCGCGCCGCTGATGGTGTTGCAGCGGCTGGGGCCCTACCTCGCCGGCGACGACACCGGCAGCTGATCGCTCGTTGCGATCGCCGGGCGCACCGTGAACAGCACGCGGCCGCCGGCAGCGACGGCGAGGTTCAGCGCGGCCGCCACGAGCAGCGACGTGCGGATGCCCGCCGCCGACGCGAGCGCACCCCACGCGACCGCGCCCACCGACGTGCCCAGCCACACCATCAGCATCGCCAGCGCCGAACCGCGCCCGCGCATCCATGTGGCCAGCTGCAGCGTGTAGTTGGCGAACAGGACGCTGATCGCGCCCATGGTGCCGGCGCCGGCGAGCACCATCGCCACCACCCCCACCCACAGCTCGCCGGCCAGCGCGAACAGCGCCGCACCCAGCGACCAGACGGCGACCGCGATGCCGATGGCGCGCTCGGGGTGCTGCCCGGAGCGCAGCCGTGGCATCACCCACACCGCCCCCACCGACCCGAGGCCGAGCGCGGCGGACAGCACGCCGAAGCCCGCCGCGGACGCGTGCAGCCGCTGGCGGGCGACGAGCGGCATCACGGCCACCAGGCCGGCACCGACGGCGGTGATCGTCGCCAGGCGGACGAGCGGGTGGCGCAGCGCGGGCGCGCGCAGCACCTCGCGCAACCCGTCGCGGATCGCCCCGTTCACCGCGTCCGTGCGGCCCGCGCGCGCCGGCCCGCCGCGGTACCCGTTGACGACGACGATCACGCCCACGAACGACAGCGCGTTGAGCGCGAAGACCCCGCCCGGACCCGTGAGAGCGATGATGCCGCCGGCGAGTGCCGGGCCCACCGTCTGGGCGGCGTTGCGCGAGATGGCGTCGAGCCCGATCGCCTGCGGCAGGGTTGCGGCGTCGACGAGTTCGGGCGTGAGCGCCATGAACGCAGGGCCGGCGAACGTGAGCGCCACCGACTCGAGGAACGTGCCGGCCAGCAGCACCGCAGGTGTCATCGCACCCCCACCCTGGGCGGCGGCGAGGCCGGCGGCGATCAGCAGCGCGGCGAGCTGGGTGGCGATGAGGAAGCGGCGCCGGTCGAGCATGTCGGCGAACGCGCCGGCGTGCAGCGCGAGCAGGAAGCCGGGCACCGCCCACGCGGCCTGCACCATGCTCACCAGTGTGGGCGAGTCGGACAGGGTGGCCATCGTCCAGTTGGCGGCGACGAGGTGCATGAACGTGCCCACGTTCGACACCAGCCCGGCGATCCACAGCCAGCGGTAGACGCGCACCCGCAGCGGCGACCACGGGCCGGGCGTCACGTCGTTGCGCACGCGGCGAGGGTACCCGCCAGCCAGGGGGCGCGATCGAGGCTCAGACCGCGGTGCCCACCCGCAGCCCGTCGAGCACGGCCTCCTCCACCGTGCGCGGCGCCAGGCCGTCGCCGATCAGGTGCACCTCCACGCCCATGCCGGCCACCACCGGCGACAGCTCGTCGACGGACACGTGCCCCTGCGACAGCACCAGCGAGGTGGCCGGCGACACGGTGACCGGCTCGCCGGTGAGGACGTGCTGGAACCACACCGTGTCGTCGTCGGCGCCGTACGGCCGCACGAGCGGGACGATCTCGACGCCGAGCCGCAGCGCGCCGGCGATCATCGCGTCGCGCACGTACTGCTGCACCCGCTGGCCGGCGTGGTAACCGGAGACGCCGAGCGTCACCGGGTGCCCCTGCTGGGCGAGCAGGGTGGCCACACCGAGGCCGATCCAGTCGCAGCGCCAGTCGGCGACCACGGCCCGCCCGGCGGGAAGGGTGGCGCCCTGCAGCACGTCCCAGGCAGTGCGCACGGTGGGCGAGCCCATCAGCTCCAGCTCGGGCACACGCGGCGCCGCGCCGGTGGCGAGCACGATGGCATCGGGTTGCAGCTCGCGCAGCAGCTGCTCGTCCGCACGGGAATTCAGGCGAACGTCCACACCGGCCTGTGTGACCTCGCGGCGCAGGTTGTCGATGGCGCCGCCGAACTCGCTGCGCCCGGGGATCTCCTGCGCCAGCCACACCTGCCCGCCCAGCCGCCTGGCGCCCTCCAGGAGGGTGACGCGATGGCCGCGCTCGGCGGCGACCGCGGCGGCCTTCATGCCCGCAGGCCCACCACCCACCACGACGACGTGGCGCGGCCGGCTGGCGCGCATGCGCACGCCGTAGGTGAGCTCGCGGCCGGTCTCGGGATGCTGGATGCACGAGATCGGGTAGCCGGCGTGGAAGTGACCGATGCACGCCTGGTTGCAGCCGATGCACGCACGGATGTCGTCGAGCGCACCGGCGGCCGCCTTGGCGGGCATCTCCGGATCGCAGATCAGCGCCCGCGTCATGATCACCGCGTCGGCCTCACCGAGGCGGATGACGCGGTCCGCGTCCTGCGGCTGGTTGACGCGACCGGCGACGATCACGGGGATCGACACGGCGGCCTTCGCCTGCGCGGCGACGGAGCTGGTGTAGCCGGGGGTCTGCGTCATCGGCGGGACGATGTGGCCGGAGCCGGCGAGCGTCGCCGACGTGCCCACGGTGACCGACACATAGTCGAGCGCACCCTCCGCATCGAGCAGCGCCAGCGCCTCCAGCGTCTCGTCCTCGGTGAGCCCCTCGTCGGAGCGCTCGCCCACGGAGATGCGCATGCCGAGCGCCATGCCGGGGCCGATCGCCAGCCGGGTGACGGCGAGCACCTCGCGCAGGAAACGCAGCCGGTTCGCCAGCGGCCCGCCGTACTCGTCGGTGCGCAGGTTCGTGCGCGGGTTGAGGAACTGCGCCGGCAGGTAGCCGTGCGAGGCGACGATCTCCACCCCGTCGAACCCCGCCTGGCGCACACGCGCCGCCGACGCCCCGTAGCAGGCCACCATCTCGCGCACGAGCGGCAGTGGCATCGCCCGCGGCATCACCATGAAGCGCTCGCTGGGCACCGCCGAGGGGGCGAGCGCGACCGCCATCGTGCCGTCCTCGCTCTCCATCATCTCGCGACCGTCGTGGAACAGCTGCTGGAACGCGGTGCCACCGTGCGCGTGGATCGCGGCGGCGAGCGCACTGAGCCCCGGGATGCACGAGTCGTCGTCGGCCATCAGGACATGGCTGGTGTACTTCGCCGTGTGGTGCACGCCGGCCACCTGGGTGACGATCAGCCCGGCACCGCCCTCCGCGCGGGCGGCCTGGTAGGCGAGCAGCTGCTCGGTGACCTTGCCGTCGACGGCCATCACCGTGTCGTGACCCGACGAGACGATGCGGTTGCGGATCGTCACCGGGCCGATCGTCAGCGGTGCGAAAAGGTGAGGGAGGTGAGCTGCAGGGGTGGTGTTCTCGGTCATCGTTCCGCCAGGATCCGGTGGCGCCGCGGGTCGTAGAAGGGGGCCGTCTGCACCTGTGCCGGCAGGGTGCCGGTGGGGGTGGCGACGGTGAAGCGACCGTACCGCAACCACTCGGCGGTGACCCCGGTCGCGCATTCCAACTGGGCGATGCCGACCGGCCCGCCGAGCGTGTGGCCGTAGGCGGCGGCGCGCACGTAGCCGACCCACTCGCCGTCGAGCAGCACCGGCTCGCCGCCGAACAGGTCGGCGCCCGCGTCGTCGACGAACAGGTTCACCACCCGCCGCGCAGGCGGCCCGGCTGCCTTCGCCTGCAGCAGCGCCTCGCGCCCGACGAAGCCGCCCGGCTTGTCCCACGCGACGGCGAAGCCCAGCCCCGCTGCCAGCGGGGTGTCGGTGTTGTCGATGTCGACGCCCATGTCGCGGTAACCCTTCTCCAGCCGCAGGCTCGCCATCGCCCCCAGACCGACGGGGCGGATGCCGAGGTCGGCACCGATGGCCATCACGGCGTCGTACAGACCGGCGGCGTACTCGGTGGGCACGTGCAGCTCGTAGCCCAGCTCACCCACGTACGTGACCCGCGCGACCATCGTGGGCGCGTAGCCGACGTGCAGTTGCTGCGCGGTCATGTACGGGAACGCGTGGTTGGTGAGGTCGGCGTCGGTGAGCCGGCCGAGCAGCTCGCGCGACGCGGGGCCCTGCACGGACAGCAGGGTGGTCGCGGACGTGACGTCGGTGACGACCGCGATCTCACCGGGCTGCAGCGCGCGCCGGATCATCGGCTCGATGCGGCGGTGGATGATGTCGCTGGCGACGACGAGGAACCGGTCGCCGGCGAGGCGGGTGACGGTGACGTCGGCGGCGATGCCACCGGTCGCGTCGAGCCACTGCGTGTAGACGAGCCGGCCGATCTCGCGGTCGACGTCGTTGGCCGACAGGCGGCCGAGCACCGCGGCGGACGCCGGGCCCTGCACCATCAGCTTCGCCATCAGACTCATGTCCAGCACGCCCACGGCCTCGCGCACGGTGTGGTGCTCGCGGGCGACGTACTCGTGGGCGGCCTGCCGGTGCCAGCCACGCACGACCGGCGGCGGCTCGTCGTCGCCCGCGAACCACTCCGCGAACTCCCACCCGAACGAGCTGTTGAAGTGGCCGCCCGCGGCGACATGACGGTCGTGGAGCACGGAGCGGCGCACGTTGCGGCCCAGCCGCGGCTTGTAGGTGGGGAACCAGCCGTCGCCGAACAGCACACCCAACTGCTCGACGGTGCGCTCGGCGCGGAAGCGTCGCGACGTCTCGTAGGTGGCGGTGCGGTCGATCGAGTAGCCGGTGATGTCCACCGGGGGCACGCCGTCCACGATCCAGTGGGCGAGCACATGGCCCACGCCGCCACCGAGCAGCACGCCCATCGAGTTCATTCCGGCCGCGACCCAGTAGCCCTCCAGCTCGGGCGCCGGGCCGAGCAGCGGGTGCACGTCGGTGGTGAACGACTCGGGGCCACAGAAGAACAGGCGCACCCCGATGTCGGCGAGCGACGGGATGCGCTCCATCGCCGTGGCCAGGAACGGCGCCATGCGATCCCAGTCGGGGTCGATGGTGCCGAACGCGAACGACTCCGGCGGGCCGTCGAGGTGCCACGGCGCGGCGACCGGCTCGAACAGGCCGACGAGCATGCCGTCGCCCTCGGGCCGGTAGTAGCCGTAGCGATCGGCGTCCTCCACGACAGCGAGATCCGGGTGCATGCCGGGCACCGCGTCGGTGAGCAGGTAGTAGTGCTCGGCGGCCTGCAGCGGCACGTGCACGCCGGCCTGGGCGGCGAAGCGCTGCGCCCACATGCCGCCCGCGTTCACGACCAGCTCGGTCTCGATCGTGCCCTGGTCGGTGGTCACCGCCGTCACCCGGCCGTCGCTCGTGACGACGCCGGTGGCGCTCACGCCCTCCACGATGCGCGCGCCGAGCGCCCGCGCACCCTTGGCCAGCGAGGCGGTCACACCCACGGGGTCGGCGCGGCCCTCGTCGGCGACGTAGAAGCCGGCGAGCACGTCGTCGGTGCGCAGCAACGGCCACAGCTCGGCCACCTCCCGCGGCGAGATCTCCGTGTCGGGCACGCCGAAGCCGTGCATCCAGGCAGACGCGCGGCGCAGTGCCTCCAGCCGGTCGGGGTTCGTCGCCAGCGAGATGTGGCCGATCTCGCGGAAGCCCGTCGAGTGGCCGGTCTCCGCCTCCAGCCGGGCGTAGAGGTCGCGCGAGTAGCGGCTCATGAACAGCGACGTCTCGTCGGTGAGCCCGGCCGACGTGATGAGGCCGGCCGCGTGCCAGGTGGTGCCGGCGGTGAGCGAGTGCCGTTCGAGCAGCACCACGTCGGTGCAGCCGAGATGTGCCAGGTGGTAGGCGATGCTGGCGCCGATCACCCCGCCGCCGACGATCACCACCTGCGCCCGCTGCGGCAGCCGGCTCGCGGTCCTCACGTCTGCAGCCATCCCCGACCCCTGTTCCTCGTGTCCGGCTGAACACTACTGACGGCCATGGTTCGGCCCCGGGGCGACGAACCGCCACGAACTGCCACCCGCACTGGCACCCCCACTGGCACCCTTCACTTCCCATGGGCGGCCACACACGCCGGAACCGGCATGAACGCCCACCCATGGGAAACGGAAGGTGCCACCCAACGAACCGCCACGAACCGCCACGAACTGCTGCCCGGCACCCCCACTGGCACCCTTCGCTTCCCATGGGCGGCCACACACGACAGATCCGGTATGGATGCCCACCCATGGGAAGCGGAAGGTTCCACGGCCAGGGTGACGGGCGCCAAGGGCGGGCGCGGGCAAGCGTTACAGTCACGGGGTGACCAGCAGCCGCAGCCAGATCGTCGACAACCTTCGCAGCGTGTTCCAGTCGTTCGGCGATGTCGCCGCCGGGCTCAGCCCCGAGCAGTGGTCGGCGCCGTCGCTGTGCCCGGCGTGGACGGCGCAGGGCGTGGTCGCCCACGTCGCCACCATCGAGACCGCGCTCCGCGGCTGGCGCCCCGGCGACGACAACCCGTTCGGGCAGATGGGCGCCATCGCCCAAGAGCTCGGTGCGCTCTCCCCCGCCGACCTGCTCGAGCGCTACCGCACGGTCACCGCGGCCCGCCTCGCCGAGCTGGACGCGATGACCGACGACGAGTTCGACAGCCCGTCGGTCACGCCCGTCGGCCCGGGCACCTACGGCCGCTTCATGGCGATCCGCGTGTTCGACGTGTGGGTGCACGAGCGCGACATCCGGGTGCCGCTGGGCATCGCCGGCGACGACAGTGGCCCGGCCGCCGAGATGGCGCTCGACGAGGTGCACGGCTCGCTCGGCTTCATCGTCGGCAAGAAGATCGGGCTCGCCGACGGCAAGGGCATCGCCGTCGAGCTGACCGGGCCGGTGCGCCGCACCCTGCTGGCCAAGGTCGACGGCCGCGCCGCCCGCGTCGAGTCGCTGCCCCACCCGGACGTCACGCTCACCACCGACTCGCTGACGTTCATGCTGCTCGCCTGCGGCCGCATCGACCCGGAGCTGCCGATCGCCGACGGCCGCATCAGCTGGGCGGGCGACGCCGAGCTGGGCGCCCACGCGGCCCGCCACCTCGCCTTCACCATGTGAGCCGGCCGCGGCGCACCCGCGACGACGGTCAGCGCCAGGTGACCGGCAGGTGGGCGTAGCCGCGGATCGGCGAGCCGAGTGGGTGCAGCTCCGGCTCGCCGGCGAACGCCAGCGTCTCGAAGCGCGAGGACAGCTCGGCCAGTGCCTCGGTCAGCTCCAGCCGGGCGAGGTTGGCGCCGAGGCAGTAGTGGATACCGCCGCCGAACGTCAGCAGGTGCCAACCCTCGGGGGCGCCGCGGCCGATGTCGAACCGGTCGCCGCCGGGCAGCACGCTGGTGTCGTGGTTGGCCGACATCGACATCAGCAGCACGAACGTACCCGCGGGCACGAGATGCCCGCCGATCTCGATGTCCTCGATCGCGAAGCGGGGCAGGGCCTCGGTGGCGGGCTCCCAGCGGATCGCCTCCTCCACCGCGTCGGCCACCAGCTCCGGGCGCGAGCGCAGCAGCGCCCACTGATCGGGGTGCTCGGCGAACGTGTGGATCATGTTGCTCAGCTGATTGCGGGTGGTGTCCGTGCCGGCGACCAGCATCATCGACACCACCGACAGCAGTTCGCTGGGCGACAGGCGATCGCCCTCCTCCTCCACCGCGATCAGGCTCGAGAGCAAGTCGTCGCGCGGCTCGATCCGGCGCGCCTCGATCAGTGTCTCGATGTACTCGTCGAGCTCCGCCTGCGCAGCCTCGATCTCGTCGACGAACGCACCCGCGTCGAGCCGCAGGGAGAGCAGGATCGACGAGGCCCAGCGGCTCATGTCGTCGATGCGATCCGGCTCGATGCCGACCAACGCGCAGATCACAGGGATCGGGAACGGATCGCACAGCGCCGGCACCGCATCGCAGGCGCCGTCGTCGATGACGGCGTCGACCAGGCCGGCGATCACCGCCCGCGTGGACGGGCGCAGTGCCTCGACGGCACGAGGCGTGAACGCCTTGGAGACCAGTCGGCGCAGGCGATGATGGTCGTCGCCCTCCATGAACAGCAGGATCTGCTCTTGCCGCTTCCACGCGCGGCCACCCTCGGGGATGCCGGAGAGACGGGCCAGATCCATGCCGGGCCCGCGCAGGCGACGGTCGCGCAGCAACTCGACGACGTCGCGGTGGTGGATCGCGATCGGGCCGAACACACCCTTCGCCAGTGGCGCGGTCGCGCGCGCCTGCGCGAAGAGGGCACGGGTACCCGCCGAGTCGGCGGACATCCCCGGCACCAGGAGCGGAAGCTCTGCGTCGGCGTAGCTGGTCAGTTCACTGCTCACGGTCATCGGCTGCCCCCTCGGCTCGTCAGCACACGATGAGGGCTCGCGCCCGGCCGTGTCAACGTGTCGTCCGTCTCGCCGGTCGCCCGCACCCGGCCGCGACGCCCAGCCGGCCGCGCTGGCCGTTACCGTGCGACGCACCATGCGCTGGCGCCGAACCCCGAGCTGGTCGCCTCCCGACGAGGCGACGATCGAGGCGATCGTGCGCGCCAAGGTCGGCATCGCCCGTCCCTTCACGCCCGAGCGGCGGGCGAGGCTG
This sequence comes from uncultured Bifidobacterium sp., assembly GCA_964477795.1. Lineage (GTDB taxonomy): Bacteria > Actinomycetota > Acidimicrobiia > Acidimicrobiales > Ilumatobacteraceae > UBA668. The sequence goes on along the minus strand of CAYZFZ010000015.1, from coordinate 21,422 downwards.
GTGGAGCTGACCGGCACCCTGCTGCGCGAGAAGCGATGGGAGTCCGTCGGCGGCATCGAGCTCACCGACGAGATGCTCGTCACGATCGCCGCCAACGCGGCCATCCCGATCCTGTCGTTCGACACCTGGCCGTACCGCCAGGTGAAGGCGGTGATCATCCGCCCCGGCAGTGTGGTGTCGGGTGGTACCCGCGCCGGGCCGGTGGCCGGCACGTTCACGGACGAGCTGATGGGCATCGACGGTGAGGCCGCGCCGCACAGCGGCCCGGTGGCGCTTGCGTGGGATGCGGCCAGCTACGAGAGCCGGCACCCGGCCGGCGGTGCGAACGTGGTGATCCACGAGTTCGCCCACAAGATCGACATGAACGACGGCTACGCGGACGGCGTGCCCCCGCTGCGCGGCGAGGCGCTGGAGAACTGGCAGCAGGTGCTCGACGAGGAGTTCCACGGCGAGGAGACCCGCGAGTCGGATCACGTCCTGCGACCGTACGCGTGGGCCAGCCCGGCGGAGTTCTTCGCGGTCGCGACCGAGGCGTTCTTCTGCATCCCGGCGCGCCTGCACGACGCCAAGCCGCGGCTGTACGCCGCGCTGGCCGACCTGTACCAGCAGGACCCCGCCGCCGAGATCCGCGCCCGTTTCGCCTGAGCCGGCACGGCGCCGGTGCAGTTGAACTCGGCGGTAGACAGGAGGCCGTGACCGCCGCCGACCTCGCAGCCCCGCGCCTGCGCCACTCCGGTTTCGCGGTCGCCGCGCTGTTCTTCGTCAATGGGGCGACGTTCTCCAACTGGTTGCCGCGGCTGCCCGAGATCCGCGATCACCTCGGCGTCGGCAATGCGGGGCTCGGCGCCACGCTGCTCGGCGGCGGCCTGGGCGGCATCATCGGTTCGCTCGTCGTCGCCAGGGCGATGGATCGGCTGGGCAGCCGGCGACTCCTGATCGTCGCCGCGACGATGCTCTCCATCGGGATGCCGCTGATCGCCGTGGTGCCCATCGCTCCGGTGCTGCTCGTGCTGCTGACAGTGCTCGGCACGCTCGACGTGCTCAACGATGTCGCGATGAACGCGCAGGGCGTCACCGTGCAGCAGCAGCTCGGCCGCCCGATCATGAACCGGCTGCACGCGATGTGGAGCCTCGGCTTCACCGGCGGCGCGGTGCTCGGCTCGCTCGCGTCGGCGGCCCGCATCGACATCCGCTGGCACCTCGGTGCCGTCGGGCTCGTGCTGCTGTCCACTGTCGCGATCGTGCGCCGCTGGCTGGTGCCCCACGACCCGCCGCCGGAACCCGCCGCGGCCGGCGCCCCCGCGGGCCAGCGGGCACCGGGCCGCGCCGTGTCGTCGGCCACGGTCGCGATGGCGTTCGCCGCGCTCGCCGCGGTGGCGCTGGAGGTGCTGCCCAACGACTGGGCGGCGGTGATGATGCGCGACGTGTTCGACGCCGGCCGCTTCAGCGGTATGGGCACAGTCGCCTGCGCCGGCGCGATGCTGGTCGGCCGCCTCGGCGGCGACCATGTGCTCGAGCGCGTGGGCGAGCGCCGGCTGCTGTTCGGCGCGTTGTGGGTGGTCGCCGCGGGCACGCTCGTCACGGTTGCCACCCCGGTCGCAGCGGTCGCGTTCGCCGGGCTCGCGATCTGGGGCCTGGGCCTGTCCGTCGTCTTCCCCCAGCTCTACGCGACGGCCGCACGGCTGCCGGGCACGTCGGCGGGCGCCGGCCTCGGCTCGATGCTCCTCGGCCAGCGGTCGGGGGCGATGCTCACCGCGGTGGGCACCGGCGCGCTCGCCCAGTGGCACGGCCTGCGGTTCGCGTTCGCAGTGGTGGCCGCCGTCGCGTTCGCGGTGCTCTCGCTCACCCTGCGCAGGGCCTCCGCTGCGGCACGGGTCGCCGTGGTCGTACCGGCCTGACACGATTCGCCAGATGGAGTTCACCACCACCCTCGCCGGCCACGGCGGCAACACCACATGGATCGAGATCCCCGAGGACATCGTGGCCGCGCTCGGCGCGGGGAAGAAGCCGAAGGTGTACGTCACCGTCAACGGCTACACGTACCGGTCGACGGTGGCCGTGATGGGCGGCATGTTCCTGGTGGGCGTCAGCGCCGAGCACCGCGCCGGTGCCGGCGTGGCGGCCGGCGACACGATCACCGTGGGGCTACGGCTCGACACCGACCCGCGGGTGGTGGAGGTGCCGGCCGACCTTGCTGCCGCGCTCGACGAGCACACGGGGCTGCGAGCGCAGTTCGACCGGCTGTCGTACAGCCACCAACGCCAGCACGTGCTCGCGGTCGAAGGGGCCAAGGCGGCCGAGACCAGGGCGCGCCGGATCGCCGGCGTCGTGGCCCATCTCCAGGCGTAGGCCGCTGCCCGTCAGGCGACGGGCTTCTTCAGGAACACGCCACCCAGGATCAGCCCGGTCGCCAGCAGCAGCAGGGCGACGCCACCGAGCAGGATCCACAGCGCGGCCTTGGCGAGCAGGCTCTCGGTGTCGACCACGAACCGGTTGCCATCGCTGTCCGCCTCGCAGTACACCGACGTCTGGCCGGGCACCGCGTCGAAGCGACCGATCGACTCGGTGTTGGCGACCTCGGTGCCCACGTCCTGCACGCTGCCATCGAGGCTGATCGTGCGGCCGTCGGCGAGCGCGACTGCGCAGCGGAACGAGGACGCCGAGCGTGCCGTCTGACGCCGCTCCTTCACGAGCAGCACGTCGTAGGTCTCCTTCTCGGCGACGAACGTGGCCGTGCCGGGAGTGCGCGCCTCGGCCACAGGGTCGAGTGACGATGCCGTGCGGCTGACGACCATCGCCACCGCGCCGCCGATCATGACGAGCACGGCGAGCACCGCCAGGACGATCCCCCAGATGATCCACCCGCGCCGCATCCGCTTGCGCGGTGTCCCGGTCATCCCGCCCGGTGCCGGCGACGCGTACTGCGGCACGGACAGGATCGGCGACGCGTCTGGCGGCGGCGGCTGCCCCGGCGGTGGTGGCGGGTTCACCTGCATCGGGGGATCGTAGAACAGCCGGATCGACCCCTCGGCCGTGGCATGGCGGGGTGAGCTCAGTCGCAGGTGGTGCCGGGCGGGTGGACGCGTGAGGCGATGCGGTAGAGGCGGTCGCCCTGCTGGAACTTGGGGCCGGCGAGCTGGCCGACGAGGAAGGCGACGGTCGCCGGGTCGTCGACCGTCGTGCACGAGGTCCACGACGCGAGGTCGGCGCCGCCGCCCCACGCGATCACGGTGTTCGTGCCCTGCCCGGTGTCGGCATCGGTGACGTCGACCGCGAGCACGTCGAGCGCGACCGGCTCGTAGAACACGGGCCAGGTCGACCCGTCGGTGGGCGCCGCGGCGCTGCGCATGACGAGATCCGAGACTTCGCCGACGACCTTCATCAGCGCGCTGCGATACCCGTCGATGGGGTCATCGCCCAGCCCGAGGCCGATGGCCACGTGGGTGACCGACCCGGCAGCCGTGGTGAGCACCAGCGTCGTGGTCGGCGGGTCGGCCACGCCGGCCGGTGCAGCCGAGGTGCCGTCGGGTTCCTCCAGGAGCCCGTAGCCCTGCGCGTGCAACAGCAGCGCGGACACGTCCGCGGGGTCGAGGTGACCCGCCTCGTACGGCCACACCTGCGGCTGGGCGAATGCGTCCGCCCGCGACGGCAGCAGCACCGTGCCGTCCGCGTAGATCGTCGTCCCGCCAGTCGGCAGGAACGGCTGCACCACCGGGAACAACCCCTGCACGCGGAGCTGCACCACGGGCGTCGACTCGTCGGGCATCTCGAAGTCTCCCTCTCCGTAACCGGGCAACTGGTCCGTCGTGTTGTCAGGCGCCACCGTGTCGTCAGGTGCCACCGTGTCGTCAGGTGCCACCGTGTCGTCAGGTGCAACGGTGCCGTCAGGCGTCACGGTGTCACCACCGGTGTCGCCACCCGTCCCGCAGGCACCGAGCAGCAGACCGGTCGTCGCCATCACCGCCACACCCAATGTCACCCGTCGCCATGTCATGCCGGTTCGACGTCGCGTCGCGCCCAGCAGGTTCCGAGGGTTTTCGCGGTCGGAGCGCTTAGTGCTGTGTCAGTCACCGATTGACCTGCCGACTACCGGCACTTCGGTGACGCTGGGATACGTGCAGATCGCCGGTTGCCTGGAGCGATTGTCGGATCCGGCGGAGGATGTTCTGCCCTCGTCCGATTGTCATCCTGTGCGCTCGTTCTTGCCGTGCCGGCATACGGGGAATCTGGAGCCGTGGGCGGTGACGTTGTGGGCTGATTCGCCCTGACTGCGCAATCGATCGTTCAGCGCTTCGCGCACGTGGGACCGGACCCTCACCTGGCATTCGTCGAGCCATCTGACTCGACGCACAACGAGGTCGCTCATTGTGGCTCACTGACACGCCAGACTCTTCAAACCCGATGTCAGTGATCATCTGCTCAGCACGGACACTCGTGGGTTGAGATGGAATCCCGGCAGTCGGGGGCGGCGGCGCAGCCTCGGTGGATGCGATCACAGCTTGACGCGAAGCTGTAAGCCCATCGCGGAATGCTCGGCAGGTGAGTGCAAGACGACCTGCCGAGCTGTGAGCGAGGCCCGACCGTCTTCGCATCGACGGGCTCAAGTCGCCGCAGGCGTCCCCAACGTTCTCGCGCAAGCGCAGCAGGCGAACGGGGCTGCGAACGTTCTCGCGGACCTCGATGGCTCCACTCCATCGCTCATGCGGGCGTGAGCAGCAGCCTTTCGCCCTCCAGGACCAGTTGCAGGCCGTGCTGTGCAAGTCCATGCGCAAGGTGTGTCGCGGCAGCATCCAGAAGGTGATCGGCCTGCTCCGAGGTGAGCTCCTCGTTCGGAGCGGGAAGGTCGACCAAGATGTCCGCCAGCTCATGGATCCAGTCGATGAGCCAAGTGTCCTCGGAAGTGGCGGGAAGCACGATGTCGTTCACCGCTCGGAGCGCACCAGCCATGTAGCCGCACGCCTTGAACATCGCAGGTATCTCGCGCGAGTAGTCGGTGGGCGACTCTGCCTCCGTTAACCGAGTCACCGCATGCTGGTAGCGCAGCCTTGTTCCCTCAGCCGCAGCCACGTCTGCGTGCAGCAACGCTCCGCGCTCGGCACGAAACTCGTCGATCACTGACCCTGCCAGTCTCGTCCAGAAGCCCTCGACGGTCTGTAGTGACAGGTTGCGCCGTTGGAACGAACGCGTCACGTCCTCGCCAGTGGCCAGGCTCATCACATGCTGGGCCTCGTGAAGCAGGAGGAAGTCGAGTACGGCTGGGTCGGAAGGCGGAAGCAGATCAACATGGACTGCCACGAGGATTCCGTCGGAGGTCGGCGTGGTTAGACAGCCGGTTGCTCCCTCAAGCGACCCAGTGTCCGGGTTCTCGGCGTGGTTGCCGAAGGTTGCGGCGAGATCACCTGTGACGACCACGGCGGCGACGAACTCCGGCGGCAGGTGATGAGCAAGACGGCCGGCAACAAACGCCGTGTGCTCTGTGACGCAGTTCTCCGAGGGGAGCTGCATCACAGCCACGAGTTCACCTTCTTGCCCGCCCAGTCGACCCATCGTGCAGCCCGGCCTCGGCGGCCACCCTCGTACTGCGACGTTGTGCGCCCGGCGTTCGGACGCTCCACCAGATTGCCCACAGCATTCCTGCGAGGCCTAGCGTCAGAGCCCCGAAGACTGTCCAGGCCGCAAACGCCGTCACGGTCTCGCGTCTGCGCGCCATCAACGCGAGCGGCAGAACCACACCCGCGAGTGCGAGATAGGTGAGCAGTGCAGCCGGCACACGGGAACCAAACGACGGATCGATCGCATCTGCCGCGACGCTTGCCTGACGCGCCTCCTCCCCAACGAGGCGAAGCTCCGTCCGAAGCGCTGATGCACCGTCTTCTTTGGCTCGGCGAACGTTCCGACTGTCAGTCTGAACATCGCGAGGCGGCGGGTCGGGAGCACTGAATGGAATGGTCATAAACATCGATCTACGATCGCGCTCAGCCTTGGCGAACTCGTTCGTGAGCCAGATGTAGGCACCCCAGTGGGCGATCCTCCGCAGGTCGGACATTGCCTTGAGATCGACGATCTCCTCGAGATCCGGTGGAGGCGGCTCACCAGGAGTGAAGAGCGTTTCGAGTTCCGAAACCGCAGTTGCGATCTCCTCCTTGGCCTGCTCGAACAGATCCCGGAGTTCAGCGGCTCCTCGACCTTCGCATGGGACTTCGTCGAGCGCCTCGTCGATGGTCACGTGGCCACGAACCGAAGCCAGCCCTGGGGCGATCTTCTCGAACCAGGGCAGCCAATCGTTCTTCAGCAGGTCGGCTTCTACCTGCTCGAGTTCCGCACGCAAGACGCTTGCGCGGGCTTCGAGGTCTGCGACACGGAACCTGAACGCCCGCTGCTCGCTAACGGAGCCGAGAACGCGACTGACCAGGAATCCACCAATGATGGCCACCAAAGTGCCGCTCACCTGCGCGATGGTGCCTAGTAGCCAGTTGGCATCGGCAGTCTTCGTCGTCAACGCAAGGCCGAACACAGAGGAATTCTTACCATCCGGCAACACTGTGTTCGAATAGCCGTGGCCACGTCGAAGCCCGAGAGAACTGTTCACCCCCGAAGAACTTGGACACCAACGTGCGGCGCTCGCGGTGCTACTCGGGCTCAACGGGTTGCGGGTCAGCGAAGCATGCGACACCGACATCGGCGACCTCGGATTCGACCGAGGTCATCGAACGTTGCGGATCGTCGGCAAGGGCCACAAGCCCGCCGTGATCCCGCTCGTCCCCCGAACCGCCCGAACCGTCGACCTTGCGATCGGCGAACGACGCGAGGGACCGATCCTCGTCCGCCACGACGGACAGCGTCTCGATCGCCGGACCCCGCACCGATGTGTGAGGGCGATCGGCAAGCGCGCCGGCCTCGGCCACGTTCACCCGCACATGCTGCGAGGTGCGTTCATCATGGCCGCACTCGACGCCGGCGCACCATTGCGCGACGTCCAACTCGCCGATCCCCGGACAACCACGATCTACGACCGCCGACGCGAGAACTTCGACCGCCACGCCGCATACGTCGTCGTCGCCTTCGTCACCGGAGTCTGAACCGGCACTTCGGGCAGCTAGGAGTCGATCCGGCCGCCGGCTCAATCAACGTCTATCGAAATGGCGATCTGTTGTCGGGTTACCGGCGCGAGCCCTGGCGTGATTTCCGCTGAGCCTTGTTGGTCAGTTGTTGGCTACGTTCTGTAAGCGCGGATGGGATATGAGACCCCCGGCAATCGCTTCACTTGGTCAGCATGTAGACAATGCTGGTGATCGCAGCGCCCCAGACGGTGTATCGGGTTGCCATTCGAAACAGGGTCACTCTCGTCGCAACCGTGACCTCACCGACCTTCACGGCGTTGGCGTAGTCGACAGCAACGTGACGGATGATCGGCGATTCGAGTCTTGAGACCTGCGTTGCGTCGGTTTGGTCGAAGTCCGCTCGAACCACGACGACTGCTGCCGCGCAGGCGACTCCGAGGACTACAACCGCCATGGCGATAACGAACACGGCCAGAGCGACGTGGTGCCTGGTCCCATGCACATGGCTGAGCCGACCGAAACTCGCAACAACGAAGCCCAGTGCTGCGAGCGCGATAGCAAGCAGCGTCTGCGCCCGCCCTTGAACGTTTTCAAGCCGTGCACTCTGCCCATCCAGTTGGCGACGCCCTTCGTCGATCGTGAGATTCAGGTCCGCCTCGGTGAACTTGTCCATGTCCCCGGCGGAATTGGGATTCGTCATTGTGGGCGTCACGGCACCACCGAACAGGAGGCCGCAGGCAAAGGCGACGGTCAGCGGCCAGTCGTGGCTCCGCCAGGTGGCCTTCATGATCGGCACAGGAACTCTGCGATCGCGTCCGTGATTGGAGCGGCGACCTCCTCGGGCAGGAAGAGCCACTGGCCGCCTGGGTTGAGGTCCAGGAATACGGGTCGGTCGTCGTTGTCGCGGACCCAGTCCTGACTCGAGAACCCTACGCCTAGTCGCTCGGCGATCGCGAGGGCGTTGGCATTGACCTCGGGCGCGCAGACGGCTTTCCACGAGAAGTGTGCTTCCTCCTGCCGACGCCAATCCAGGGGTCGGCCAGCGGCATCAAGCGACGCGACCCACGCGCTTTGACCCACCGTGACGACGCGCAGATGCTCGCGAATTTCGATCTCTTCTTGCGCAACGAAAGGGGCGTCGGCGAACTCGACCTGTTCGAGATCGTTCGCGGTGAGGGCGGTCGTAAACACGGCCATAGGGCCGGCGGGCGTGTCGTAGTAACCGGAGGCGATTGGCTTGACAATGAACCGGTCGCCAAGGACGGATCGCGCGCGTTCGCCGTCGCTCGTGACGACGGTCTGTGGAATGCGCATCGCCAACTCGGCGGCGACGGCGAGCTGCACGAGCCTGTCCTCGGCACGCAACATGGTGTCGAGATCGGTCAGCCACTGCCGATTGCCCAGCCGAGAGATGGACCCCACCAACGTGAGGAAGGCGCGTTTGCTGACGGCCTCCAAGCTGCCAGCCAATGACCCAGCTCCCCACCTGGTGGGGGCATATCGTCGCAGCCAGCCGGGACCACGATCAGCGAGGGTGATCGCGTCGTCGCTGATCGTCAGCGAATCGTCGCCCAGAAGGTATGACTCCGCTGCCAACCGCGGAGCATCCAACACGAACGGGCTAGACCCACCCCTCGCCGCGATGGCTTCAAGAACTGCGATCACGTGCGTGTCGGTCTGGTCGCCGACAATCAGGGCTCGAGGCACGACGATCCGAACCCACCGAGACCGGGATCATCGTCATAGGTCTCGCCGTCAACCTTCGTGATGACCGTAGAGCCGCCGACTATCCCGAGGGCGTCGAGGCCAGCATCGTCGTCGTAGGTCTCGTCGTCGACGCGAGTCAACAACGTCGTGTCGGAAGCTACAAACCCGAGCCCACCGAGACCGGGATCATCGTCATAGCTCTCGCTGTCCGCAAAGGTGTACTTGGTCCCATCGCTGCACTGCCCAATCTCGGCGATGCCCGGATCGTCGTCGGAGGTCTCGCCGTCTGACTCCCTGAACCGACTTCCACGCGATAGGTCAGACACCACGGGTGTGGCGAGGTACACGAACAATGCTTGTTTCGCCGTCACGCCGTAACAGTAGTCAGTAGCGGAGACGTCCTCGCTCAGATCGTTGGAAGGGCGCTGCGCCGTCCACCTCAGAGAAACTCGGCAGCGCATGCCGCCGCTCCGCCTGGTCTGGATAGGCGACCTTGAAGTGGCGGACGGCGCAGGCTGCGACTCGGAATGCCATGCGGCGTCGCCCGTGACACCCGCCCACCATGCCCGACGCGGCCGGCGAGCGCAGGCACTGAACCGAGCAGACCAGCCCGACGAGGACGCCATCGGCCTGCTGTAGCACGGCCCAATGCCGGCGACGACAATGTCCGTGTCGGCACGCTCGTGAGGGCGCGCAGAGCGGGCGGCACCGGACAAATCGTCTCGACAGAGTGTGCCACCTATCGCCGGATTCTCCTCGTACGTATCTCGGCACGCTGTGCAAGGCTGTCCGGATGCGGACGCGTATCGTCGTGGTGCTTCCGGGTGGCGGCTACGGCCCTCAGGGTGCGGCGCTCCGATTCCCACTGCTTGCGCTCGAACAGTTGGGCCGCACCGACTCGACCGTCGTCTCGTACCCAGCCGTGGGCGCCGGGTCGCCCGACGCAACGTCGGTGCTCGTCGACGCGGTGGCCGATCAAGTGCTCCCTGTGATTCGGGAGTGGCGGGCCGACGAGGTCGTGTTCCTCGCCAAGTCGCTCGGGACGCGTGCGCTGGCTGGGATCGCGCACCGTCTCCCCACGGACCGACTCGTGAGCGCGATCTGGCTCACACCACTGTTCGGCGCAGCCGACGTCCGAGAACTCGCCGCGCAGTCCGGATTGCGTTCGTTGATCGTCGCCGGCGATGCCGACCCGTATCACGACGCAGACGGCTTCGAACACGTCGCGAGAGCGCTCGGCGCGTCGACACTGATCGTCGAGCGCGCAGATCATGCGCTCGAGGTCCCCGGTGACGTTGGAGCGAGCATCGATGCGTTGTCGGCGCTCACGGCCGCGGTGCTCGACTTCCACGGCTGAGCGCATGCCTTCAGCAACAGGTCCTGATCAGAGCGACCGACCGGCTCGGCGCTCGTCGGCCAAACGGCGAACTGCAGTTCACGAAGATGCGACGATGTCGAGGTGAACGATCAGGAGGTATTCGACGCCGTCGACGCCGTCGCAGAGCCCAAGGTCGTCGTCGCAGCGTGGGCACATCGACGGAGGAAGGCTGCTGGTCGTGCGACCCCACCAGGTCGAGGCGTACTTCCTCCCTGGCGGCCTGGTCGAGGCCGGCGAGACACTCGCAGAAGCGGCCGCACGCGAAGCGAGAGAGGAGATCGGAGTGCACATCCACCCGGCCGACCTTCGGCCTGCGGTCGTGATCACTGCACCGGCGCACGGAAGACCTGGCGTGACGGTCGTGATGGCCGTACACGTCGGCCCGTTCCGTGGTGTCATCGAAACCTGGACGAGATCGCCGAAGTCGGGTGGCTCAGGGGCTCGCCGGAAGACGTCAGCCGCTGCGCCATCGCCGTGCAGCACGTCGCCGAGCACTTCATCCGAACTGGCGACGTGACAGCAGCCTTCTGACGGGCGCCCGAGCCGGTGCGTCGGGGACATGTCTGGACAGTCGCAGCGTTTAGATTCGGGTGCGGAGCGGCCACGACCGATCAACGGTCCATTGGCCGTCGTCGTCCTCGATGAGAAGCGTGAGACGGTCGACGGGGAACTCGAGCGGCAGCGAAGGGAGCAGTGCGGCTCTGATGTGCTGTGCCGTCGGCTCGTCGACACGGTTGCCGACCGTCAGATGAGGGTGTGGATCAGCGAACGCGCCGCCGTACGGCGGGCAATCGGGGAAGGCCTCGATCGTGGCGGCCGTCAGGCCCTTGAACCGCTCGATGGGTTCGGGCTCGACGAACACCACAGAGCCGGGAAACTCGCCGACACGGACCAGCGTGGCCATGAACGCGTCCACGGACCCTGCGAGCCGCTCGACGGCAGCAGCGGTGTCATCATCCACCACCGACTTGAACGGGTGAAGGACCGTGACGTGCGCGGGAACCCCACGGGCGCACATCGGGTCGTGACGCCGACGCAGTTCGTCCACGAACGGCTCGGCCGACGGAACCAGCACCACGAGCGCCGAACGGGTCACGACGTCACGGTAGACGCCCCGACGGTTGAACCCGCCCGATATCGGCGGTGACACGGGTGATCCACCGCTCCAGATCACGGCTGAGCCCGCCCGGTCGGCTCAGCTCAGTGAACGATTCAAGAGATACTCGGGACGTTCCTTGGAAGGGCGGGCGTTCTCGGGCTGCTTATACCACCATCGGATGCCTCGCCCGCGTAGCGCTCGTCGCTGTACCGGGGCAGGAGACGACAATGGGCATGGAAGGTGACCTGCCCTCCAGCGGCCTCGAGGTTCCAGCCATCCGGAGGATCAACGTCCTCCACCATCGCCTTGAGCTGGCGGAGAAGATCGAACGTTTCGCGCATCTCTTCGGCTGTCAGGTCGAACGCAGTCCGGCGATGCGCACGCGGCACGACCAACGGCGTCTGTTTCCCGTCCCACAGCCCGACACAGGTCCCGTTCTCCACGACCACGAGGTCGTCGACCTTCGGAGAGCAGAACTCGCAGTCAGGCTCACTCATGGGGCAGTCTCCATCAGCGGGGACCCGACACCGTCCCGATCAGGCGACTGCCACCTACCGCCGGCTCTGTGTCGACCAGAACGCTGCAAGCGTTGGCTGACGCGGCGCTAGATGCCTTCGGCGGCTTCGAGACCGGCTTCGTCGACCTCCTGGCCGGCGGCGAGGCGGTCGAAGATGGCGGGCGGTTCGCACCATGGGTCGGGCAGGGTGCCGGCTTCGGCCTGCTGGATCGCCTGCCACACTCGCTCGCTGGTGCACGGCAGGTCGAGGTGGCGCACGCCCAGGTGGGCGAGCGCATCGATCACGGCGTTCTGCACCGCGGGCGTGCTGCCGATCGTGCTCGCCTCGCCGATGCCCTTGGCACCCAGCGGGTTCAGCGGCGTGGGGGTCTGCGTGCTGTGCACCTCGAAGCTGGGGAACTCGGCCGCCGACGGGAACGCGTAGTCCATGAAGTTGGCGGTGAGCGGGTTGCCCTCGGTGTCGTAGCGGACCTGCTCGTACAGCGCCTGGCTGGCGCCGGCCGCGATGCCGCCGTGCTGCTGGCCCTCGACGAGCAGGGGGTTGAGCACGGTGCCGCAGTCGTCGACGGCGAGGTGGCGCAACAGCGTGACCTTGCCGGTGTCCTGGTCGACCTCGACCACCGCGAAGTGGGCGCCGAAGGGGAACGTCGCCTCACCCTGGTCGAAGTCGAGCTGGGCGGCGAGGCCGAGCGTGCCGTCCGCATGGTCGACGGCATCGGCATCCGCCTCGGCTGCGGCGGCCAGCGCGGCCCAGTCCAGTGCCGACGCCGGCACACCGGCCACACCGACGGTGCCCGCCACGGTGTCGACCACGATGTCGCCCGGGTCGGCCTCCAGCAGCCGGGCCGCGAGGAGCTTCGCCTTGTCGACCATCGCCTCCGTCGCGCGAAGCACCGCCGACCCGCCGAGCTGCAGCGACCGCGACCCGCCGGTGCCGCCACCGGAGCGGACGACGTCGGTGTCGACCGCAACCAGCCGGATGCGCTCGACGGGGATGCCGGTCTGCGAGCTGACGATCATCGCGAACGCCGTCTGGTGGCCCTGCCCGTGCGCCGACGTGCCGGCCATCACCGAGGCGCCGCCGTCGGCGTGGACGGTGACCGCGCCGTACTCGCTGCTGCCACCGCCGGCGGTGATCTCCACGTACGCAGCCACCCCGATGCCGAGCAGGCGGCGGCTGCCGGACGCCCGGCGGGCGGCCTGCTCGGCGCGTAGCGCGTCGTACCCGGCGAGGCGGGCGAGCTCGTCGAGCGGTGTGCGATACGCGCCGCTGTCGTAGGTGATGCCGGTCAGGGTGCGGAACGGGAACACGTCGTCCGCGAGCAGGTTCCGCCGGCGGATCTCGAAGGGGTCGATGCCCAACGTGAGGGCGGCGTGGTCGACCGCCCGCTCGAGCAGCGCGGTCGCCTCCGGGCGCCCGGCGCCGCGGTACGCACCCATCGGTGTGGTGTTGGTGGCCGCCACCACCACGTCGAACTGGATGCCGGAGAACGCGTAGGTGCCGTTCGACATCCGCCGCGTGCCGGCCGGCAGGAACGCACCGAGGCCCGGGTAGGCGCCGCCATCGCCGACCAGCCGCACGCGCAGCCCCGTGAACGTGCCGTCGTGCTTGCAGCCCAGCTCCACGTACTGCACCTGCCCGCGGCTGTGCGCCAGCGCCACCATGTCCTCGCTGCGGGTGGAGATCCAGGTGACCGGCCGGCCGAACCGCTGCGCGGCAACTGCCACCACCACCTGCTCGGGATAGAGCCCGGCCTTGCCGCCGAATCCACCGCCGACGTGCGGCGTGACCACGCGGAGATGCGCTTTGTCCAACGGCAGCGCGCGGCTGAGCAGCTGATGCAGCAGGTGCGGCATCTGGGTGGAGCCGTAGAACGTGAGCCGGCCGTCGTCGCCCACCATCGCAGCCGCGGCGTGCGGCTCCATCGGCGCCACCGCGACGCGCTGGTTCACATAGCGGCCGCGCACGATCACGTCGGCGTCGCCGAAGATGCCGGGTTGGGCAAGGTCGGTGGCGGCGACCGCGACATTGTCACCGTGTGCGTCGAACAACACCGGGGCACCGTCGGCGAGTGCCGCTTCGGCGTCGACCACCGCCTCCAGCGGCTCGTAGTCGACGATCACTGCGTCGGCTGCATCGCGGCCCTGCACCACCGACTCGGCCACCACCGCCGCCACGGCTTCGCCGACGAAGCGCACCTTGTCGACGGCCAGCGGTGGGCGGGCGAAGTCGTCGTGCACCTTGGCCATGCCGTGGTGCGGGCGCACCCCGAGATCGGCGCCGGTGAGCACCGCGACGACACCGGGCATCTCCAGCGCAGCCGAGGCGTCGATGCCGGCCAGCCGCGCGTGGGCCATCTCCGAGCGGACGAAGACCACGTGCAGTGGGTCGGCGAGCTGGAGGTCGTCGACGTAGCGCGCCGCGCCCACCAGCAGCTCCGGATCTTCGGTGCGCTGCACCCGGGTGCCAAGGATCGAACCGGCCATTCGCAGAACCTATCGGTACCCGGACAGACCGGCGCTCCGTTCGTCAGGTGATCGTCGCGGTCGCCACCACCGCACCGTCGTCGCCGACGAGCTCCATTCCCACGGCGTCCAGCAGTCCGGCGTTGATCCCCGCCGCCCACACACCGGCCTTCACGTCGTCGTACGACCATGTACCGATCTCCACCGCGCTCCCGTCGGGCATCAGCAGCCGGCAGGCCACCGAACCCGCGGTGGGCCGTGGGTGGTCGATCGACACCAGCACGTACGGTCGATCGGCTGTGACCAGGCGGATGGAACCGGCCTCCGTGCCGTCGGCGCGCACGATGCGGCCCTCGCCGGCGACGCTGCCTGCGGTGATGGGCCGGTCGCGCCGGCCGGCCGCGAAGCCCCCGATCGCGACGGCGACGAGGACAAGGATCGCGGCGGCGGCGACCATGAGGTGCCGCCGCCGCGACCGATCCGGCGTCACGTCCACACCGGGCCGGGCACCAGCCGCGCCGAGCCGCGCGAGCACCCGCGATTCGAAACCGGCCGGCGGCTCCATGGCCGGCGCGAGCGCCAGCAGGCTGTCGGTGAGCGCGAGCACACCGTCCAGCTGCCGGCGGCAACCGCCGCACGTCGCGACGTGGGCCAGCAGCAACGAGCGCTCCGGCTCGGCGACCTCGCCGAGCGCGAGCTCCTCCAGCCGCTCACCGACCTGCTCGCACCCGACGCTCATCGCTCCACCTCGTTCGCCATGGTCTCGCGCAGGCGGCGCAGCCCGGTGCGCAGACGAGTCTTCGCGGTCGGTGTCGGCACCGACTCGATCTCCCCGATCTCCGCCGACGTGCGGCCGCCGATGGTGGCCAGCACGACCGCTCTGCGCTGCTCGTCGGGCAACGCCTCGAGTGCCAGGCGCACCCGCCGCATCTCGTCGCTCTGCGTCGCCAGCGCGGCGGGATCGAGCGTGCTGGGCACGAGCAGGTCGGCCATCGTCCATGGATCGACCGGCACGGAGCGGCGCACCCGGATCGCATCGATCGCCAGGTTGCGGGTGATCGTCAGCAGCCAGGTGGAGACCGCCGCGCGCCGGCCGTCGTAGGAACCGGCATGACGCCACGCCCGCTCGAACGCCTGCTGAGCGATGTCTTCGGCCAGCACTCGGTCGCCGACGATCGTGCAGGCGAGGCCGAAGACGCGACCCTGGAAGCGGCGCACGAAGACCACCGCCGCGTGGCTCTCGTCGAGCGCGACGGCAGCCAGCAGCGCATCGTCGGGGAGCCGGTCGAGCCGGTCGAGGTCGGGCACCACACCGATGGTACGAAACAGGGGCGGCAATGGATTGCGCAATCCTTCCCGTCGCCTCCTTCGTACGAACTGCAACCCCGAACCAAGGAGGATCCACATGTCCCACGTCCGCTCCGCTCTGCTGGCCCTGCCCGTGCTCGCGCTCACCCTCGCTGCCTGCGGCGACGACTCCGACAGCTCGAGCACGACTGCGGCGCCGGCGATCACGATCGCGACCACCGCCGCTGCCGCCGACACCACCGCACCCGCCGCCACCGGTGACACGACCGGTGGAGCGACCGGTGGAGCGACCGGCGATGCCGGCATCGCACTCGCCGACACGTCGCTGGGCAGCATCCTCGTCGACGGCGCGGGCCGCACGCTGTACCTGTTCACGGCCGACTCGCCGACCGCGACCGCCTGCGCGGCGGACTGCCTGGCCAACTGGCCGCCGCTGCCCGCCTCCGCCGCGCCAACACTCGGCGCCGGCCTCGACGCCGAGGACTTCACCACCGTCACGGCCGCCGACGGCACCGAGCAGGTGTCGTTCTACGGGCACCCCCTGTACTACTTCGCCGGCGACGCCGCGCCCGGTGACATCAACGGCCAGGGCGTCGGCGGCAAGTGGTACGTCGTCGACGGCGAGGGCAATGCCGTCGAGTCCTGATCAGCCGGCGGCCATCGCGGCCGGTGCCGCGGTGGCCGCCGAGTAGGGCAGCCAGGTGCCGGCCTCGAAGTCGTACAGCTTGCACGCCTTCGCGTCGCGGCTGTACTCGCGCAGCGAGAGCTTGCTGGAGCGCACGGTCTCCGGGAAGGCAGCGGCGATCGCCTTCGCCGCCGCGGGCAGCTTGTGGAACGGGATGCGGGCATCCACGTGGTGCGGCACGTGCACGAAGATGTTGTGGAAGTAGAGCGTGTTCACCACGGCGGGCACCCGCAGGATCGTGGTGCTCTCCATCTGCCCCTTGAACTGCGACCACTCCTTGCGCGGCCACCAGCGGATGTCGGGGGCGACGTGGTGCACGTACACCGTCCAGCCGATGACGTGGACGAACAGCAGGAACGGCACGACGAGCATCTTGAACGGCACCCAGAACGCCCCGACCACGCCGGCGCTCAGCGCGCCGTAGGTGGCAGCGCCGCCGAAGGCGAGCAGCAGCACGGCGCCGAGCGTGAGCTTGTCGCGCACGATGGCGTCGTGGCGCTTGCCCGGTGCGTTGAAGCGCCACATCTTCTGCCACCACACCGTGCGCAGGAAGTACTGGCCCGAGCCCAGCCGCGACCACTCGAAGCGGTGGCGCAGGCGGGCGAGGCGCCCCATCGCCGCGTACTCGGCCACCGTGGTGGGGTGCCACACGAAGTCGAAGCCCTGGAGGGTTGTGTAGCCGTGGTGTATGCGGTTGTGGCCCAGTTCCCACGCCGCCTCCACATGGAAGCTGGGCACCATGCACAGCTGTGCGACCAGCCGGTTGGCGCGGCGCGACTCGAGCAGCGCCATGTGCGAGGCGTCGTGGCCGATCACGAACAGGCCGGATACGGCCAGTCCGGCGAGCGCCCACCAGATCAGCAGCGCCCACCATGTGTTGGTGAGCGCGAGGCCCACCATCGGCACCGCGTACAGCGCCCAGGCCTGCACCAGCGCGAGCACGGCGCGCCCCGTGGACCGCCGGTAGCAGGCCTCGGGGATGATGTCGCGGACGTCGTTGAGGGAATGCGTGCGGGTGGCTTCAAGCGTGGAGTTGGAGCGCATGGGGCAAGAGCCTACTCTCCCTACTGACCGGTAGGTAGGCAGCGGGCAAGGTTTCTTTGTCGGGGACCTGCTCGAACCCGGCGGGCTACGCTCGCCGCGTGACCACCGTCCGCACGCTCGCCGAGCTGGAAGCGCTCTACGACATGCCGGTTCCCAGCTCGCTGACGAAGGAGGTGGATCACCTCACCGAGCTCCACATGCACTATGTGCGCGCCTCGCCGTTCGTGCTGGTGGCGAGCGCAGGGCCGGGCGGGCTGGACTGCTCGCCGCGCGGCGACCCGGCCGGCTTCGTGCAGATCGCGGACGAGCGCACCCTGCTGCTGCCCGACCGGCGTGGCAACAACCGGCTCGACACCCTGCGCAACCTCGTCGTCGACCCGCGCATCGGGTTGCTCTTCCTCGTCCCCGGCATCGGTGTCACCCTGCGGGTGAACGGCACCGCCGAGCTGTCCACCGATCTCGCGCTGCGCCAGCGGTTCGAGATCCAGGGCACCGTGCCCACCACCGTCGTGGTCGTGTCCGTCACGTCGGTGTACACCCAGTGCCCCAAGGCGCTCATCCGCTCGCACCTGTGGGATCCGGCTCTGCATCGCGACCCGTCCGAGCTGCCCACCGTCGGGCAGATCAACGAGCTGATCACGAACGGCGAGTTCGACGGCGCGGCGTACGACGCGGCCTACCCCGAGCGCGTGCGCCAGACGATCTACTGAGCAGCTCCCCGGCCGCGTCCCGCGCGAGAGGCGGCGTCAGGCCGTCAGCGGCCCGTCGAGGAAGCGCTCGACGACGCCGCGGTCGGCGCGCACGGTGAGCGCCGGGTCGTCCAGGCCGACACGGCGCCACAGCGCGAGCAGCACGGCCTGCGGTGAGCCCGCGAGATCGACCTCGCCCGGCGCGTCCGTGCGGGTGACGGTGATGCGACCGTCCTCACCGGTGGGCGTCACCGTCCACGCACGCCCGTGACCCGGGCAACCCAGCATGAGCGGCTGCTGCAGGTCGTGCGGTCGGTACCGTTCGGCGTACACCGGGAACAACTCGTCGATGCCGTCCAGCGCGAGCAGGTCGGCGATCGGCGCGTGCTGCCCGGTCGGCACCTCCAGGTCCCAGCGGTGCACCGTCGTCTCCAGCGCCTGGTGCCGCGGCCAGAACCGCATCGTGCCACGCGCCCCCTGGGCGAAGTTCGGGCAGGCGCTGTCGGGGTCGGCGGCTGCCAGCAGCGCCAGCAGTTCGGCGGCGACGGCGTCCCACTCCTCGCACAGCTCGGCCCCACGATGCCGCACCGGCTGCAGCCCGCCACGCGGCGCGACCCGAGTGGTGATGATCGCCTGCGCCCAGCGGTAGTCGCCGGCCAGGTGGGCGAGCAGATCGTGCACCGTCCACCCAGGCAGGTGGGGCAAGGGCGCGTCGTGGGGAACGGTGCGGGCGAGGCGGGAGACGCGCGCCGCCTCGTCGCGGATCACGGCCAGGTGGTCGATGTGCATGCGCCGCCAATGGTACGGACGGCGCGACCCGCCGATCCGGACAGATCTCCCACGATCCGCGCCATCAATCCCGGATGCGCGGCAGCCAGCCGGCCAGCAGCTCGAACGTGCGCCGCCGCGCAGGTTCGGCGGACAGCACGAGATCGTGGATGCCGTCCTCGATCGCGTGCACCTCCACCTGCCGGCCCAGAGCGGGAGCGAGCCGCACCATGTCGGCGACGTCGAGCACGATGTCGGCCGACTGCACATCGGCGCCCCACTCCTTCGGGTGCGCGCTGCGCGCGGCGTGCAGCAGCAGCACCGGCTGGCCGATCGACAGGCCGCCGGCGACCTCCGCCTGCGCGCGGTGGATCGCCCGGAACCAGCCGGCCCGGGCGGGGAACCCTGCCAGCGGCTTCCATGCCAGGTCGAAACGCCACTCGCCCCGATGGTCGGCGTGGAGGCTCTCGGCGTACAGCGACGAGAGCCCGGGCAGGCGCAGCGACGGCACCAT
The DNA here is from genome assembly GCA_964477795.1 of uncultured Bifidobacterium sp. Taxonomy (GTDB): domain Bacteria; phylum Actinomycetota; class Acidimicrobiia; order Acidimicrobiales; family Ilumatobacteraceae; genus UBA668. Next base: position 2,186 of record CAYZFZ010000015.1, on the reverse strand, counting down.
CCTGCCGAGCGCGGCGAGCATTGCCTCGAGCAGCCGCTCCTGCCATGCGGGCAGGTTCATGTCGAGGAACGGGCTGTTCAAGAACACGGCATCGACTGCCGCCCGGCGAACCCCACGATGCGCGTACAGCGCGGCGACCAGCCCGCCGGTGGAGTGCCCGTTGAGCAGCAGCCAGTCCACCCCTTCCTCGTCGGCCAGCACCCCGATCGCGGCGGACACGTCGTCGAGGTACTCGTCGATCGAGTGGGTGCTGTTGGCCTGCTGCCCGTCGCGCAGCGCGCGGCCGTGGCGGCGCAGGTCGAGCGCGTAGAACCGCAGCCCGTGCGCCTCGTAGAAGTCGGCCAAGTGGGCCTGGAAGAAGTAGTCGACGAACCCGTGCACGTAGAGCACGGCCGCGCCGCCGCGCACGGGCGACGTGGCTCGGCGCACGACGACCGCGTCGATCGTGCCCTTGTGGAACGGCACGTGCATGGTTGCCTGCTCGAAGCCGGGCAACACGTCGGCCTGCCAGCTGGTGGTCATCGGGAGCTTCCGTCCGCCACGCCGGCGCGATCGGGCGCGAGATAGGTGGCCATCGTCATCTCGTGCAGGTGCACGTAGAGGTCGCGCAGTGCCTCGCGATCAGTGGGCTCCGACCGGTGCTGAGCGCCGATCAGCACGGCCACGCCGAGGCGGCCGAGCATCTGGGCCACGGCCCGCGGCACACCGATCTCGTGGTACGCGTCGGCCACCGTGCGCTCGCGGGCAGCATCCACCTTCGCCCGCGCGGCCCACGCGGCGCCGTCGGTGCGCGACCACGCCCGGATCGCGACCTCGGCCCCGTGGTGCAGCGCGACGGCGAACTCGCGCAGGACCGTGAGCCGCTCGATCGGGTCGTCGACGGCGCCGGCGGCGACGAGCACCTGCCGCTCGCGCTTGGTGGACCACTCGAGCAGCAGCTGCGACTTGAAGTCCTCCACCCCGCGGAAGTGGTGGTAGAAGGACCCTTTGGTGACACCCAGCGCGGCGCACAGGCGGGCGATCGTGACGGCCCCGACGCCACCGCCGGCGAGGAGGTGCATGCCGGCGTCGAAGTACGCCTGCCGATCGAGGGCCGTGGTGGGCACGTGACGACGGTACATCCGACTGGGAACACGCGCCATACCCGGTGGTACGTTGCCCACAACCGCGGGGCGCACCCGCACTGCACGGGAAGGCGAGCACCCACCATGACCAGCACCGAGCACGAGCTCACCCTCGAGGAGGCGGGTCTCGCCTACCTCACCGGCATCACGTTCACCGACGAAGCGTTCTTCCACGCGGCCTCGGCGAAGCTGCGCGCGGAAGACCCGGTGCACTGGGTGGAGCACGAGGACGTCAACCCCTTCTACCTGCTCACCAAGCACGCCGACATCCTCGAGGTGGAGCTGCACCAGAACGAGTTCCTCAACGCGCCCCGCGCCATCCTCGGCAACAAGGAGGCCGACGCGATGCGCGAGATGCAGGGCCTGATCGTGAAGTCGCTGGTGCAGATGGACGACCCCGAGCACCGCCTGCACCGCAACCTCACCTCCGAGTGGTTCCTGCCCAAGAACCTCGCCAAGCTCGACGGCCGTCTCGCCGAGCTGGCCGAGCGTTCGGTGAACCGGATGATCGAGCTGGGCGGCGAGTGCGACTTCGCCAGCGAGATCGCGATGCAGTACCCGCTGTACGTGATCCTCGCGATCCTGGGCCTGCCCGAGAGCGACTACCCGCGCATGCTGCGCCTCACGCAAGAGCTGTTCGGTGCCGAGGACGACGACTTCAAGCGCGACGACGACGCGCTCGCCGGCATCCTGCAGACCGTTGCCGACTTCGTCGCCTACTTCGACGGGATCACCGCCGACCGCAAGGCGCACCCCACCGACGACCTCGCCTCGGTGATCGCCAACGGCATGATCGAAGGCGAGCCGATCGGCCACAAGGAGC
>CAYZFZ010000015.1:0-229 GCA_964477795.1 uncultured Bifidobacterium sp. | reverse complement strand
CGGCTACTACATCATCGCCGCCACCGCCGGCCACGACACCACCTCCAACGCGATGAGCGGCGGCATGCTCGCGCTCATCCAGCACCCCGATCAGCTGGCCCGCCTGCAGGCGGATCCGTCGCTGATGGCCACCGCGATCGACGAGATGATCCGCTGGAGCACGCCGGTGAAGCACTTCATGCGCACGGCCACGGTGGACTACGACCTGCGCGGCACCACCATCAAGGCG
>CAYZFZ010000014.1:0-30791 GCA_964477795.1 uncultured Bifidobacterium sp. | reverse complement strand
GGCCATCTTCATCGGGGGAACGGAGCGAGCGCAGCGAGCGAGAGACCCCGAAACATCAGAGCCCGGTGTCGGGGAGGCTGGCAGAGACGGCGCCCTCGTAGGTGATCGTGCGGCCGCTGGCGAGGTGCACGAGCACGACCCGAGCGGTGCTGTCGGCGGCCGGCGTGTCGTCGGGCGTCTCGACGATCGACAGCCACTCGTCGTTGACGTCGACCTCGCCGACCACCATGCCGGCCTCCGCGCGCTCGTACACCAGGCCCGCGTCGCTCGTGCGGCGCACCTGCACCGTCCCGTTCACGAACGACGCGACGAGGTCGCCCTGCGGGCTCAGCGCCCACAGCCCCTCGCCGCCGATCCATTCCGGTGGCTCGGTGTCGCCGATCGAGAAGCGCATCCGCTCGCCGACCACCCAGCCGTTGATCGCGTACGACAGACGGCTCGTGGGGGCCGCCGGCAGGCTGCGCGACCGTTCGGACTGGTACTCGAGCAGTCGGTCGCCGACGGTGAACAGGAAGGTGCCGGGCAGCAGCATGTCGTCCTGCAGCGTGGGCTCTGCCACCCAGTCGGTGCCCGCCCACAGCTCGCTCGTCTCCTTGGTGATCGGGTCCCACCGGCGCGGGTAACCGCCCTCGTCGGGCGACCGGTACACGACGGAGCCGTCACTCGTGTACAGCACTCGGGTGGCGGGCGACTCGCTGATCGTCGTGGCGGTCGGGCCTTCCACGAGGGTGACCCCGAACGACCCTGCCAGCGCGACGACGGGCTCGGCCGGAGGTACCGTCGGCGGCACCAGCGCCGGCGGGGCGCCCGGATCGGTCGTGCGCGGCAGCGTCGCCCAGCCACTGCCGGGAAGCGTCTCCCACGACCACGACCCGTCGGGCTCCATCGTCCCGAGCTTGGCGACGTCGGGACCGTTGGTGCCCATGTTGTAGGTGACGAGCACGCGATCCACGTCGACATCGATGCGCACGGCCTGCTCCCAGTCGGGCACCGTCACCGTCGCCGCGACGTCGTCCGAGCCCCACTGGCGCAGGGTGAGCAGCTCACCGTCGAGCGAACCCCACAGCCCGCCGGTGCTCATCGTGTAGACGATGCGGTTGCCGAACTGGGGGTCGCGGTCGGTGGGTGCCGCGGCCTGCGCCTGGGCGGTGAGCGGGTTGCCGGCGAGGTCGTAGAGATCGGGCGCCAAGCCGCCGTAGTTCGACATCGTGCCCACGATCGCCTCCCGCCCGAGATGCCAGGAGGTGTGGTGCAGGTCGACGCTGTCGGCGTCGAGCGCGATGTAGGTCTCGCCGGCCGGGCCGTGCAGGTAGAGCGACACGAGGTAGCCGGCGGGCGTGTCGGTGTAGAGGTAGTACAGCTCACCGCCGAGCATCGCCGCGTCCTGCACCACGCCGGTGGGGCGCAGCTGCGAGATCGTCCCGTCGGCGGCGCGCAGCATCACCCCACCGCCGGCCGGTGAGTACACGATCGACTCACCGACGAGAAACGCCGGGCCGTCGGCCTCGGGGACGACCTGCACGAACGAGTCGCCGGCAACCCACGCGCCGTTGTCCGCGTCGCTGTCGCGCTGGGTCACCACCGCCCGGATGTCCGCGGGCAGCGGGGTCGCCACGTCGTTCGGGGTGCCCAGCGAGATGGTCAGTCGGCCGGCGGCTGGTGCGGGGAACACGTCGCCCGAACGCAGATCGATGATCTGGCCCACCCCGCCCTCGCGGCTGAGCGCGACGAAGTCGTCGGTGAGGTCGACCTCCGTGATCGTCCCCGTCACGTTCGAGCCGCCGGCGATCGCGAACGAGCGACCGTCGGCGAGCACGAACCGGTCGCCGTCCAGCCACCCGATCGTCGAGCCCGAGGGCGACACGCTGAACAGGCGCGGCGCCGCGAGATCGGGGCCGAACGGGCCGGCCAGACCGAGATCCGCCCAGAACTCGTCGTCGGTGAGCCCGGCCTGGGTGATCAGCACCGGCCGCCACGTGCCGCCCTCCTCCACCGACTGCCCGACGAGGATGTCGAGGCCGTGCGTCAGCCGGCCGATCGCCGGCGCAAAGTCCACCTGCAGGGGGCGCGACCCGGAGCCGTCGAGCGCGCTGCGGTTCACCCACGGGAAGTCCGTCGTGCCGGCCGCGTCGAGGCGTTCGTCGATGAGCGCCACATCCATCAGGGTCGCACCGGTGACGATCTCACCGTTCGCCGCCTCGAAGGCCACGGAGCCGAGCACCGGGATGCCGAGCCGGGTGACCACCGCCAGCCCGTCCTCTGCGGTGACCCGTTCCACCCCGCGGTCACTGGCGATGATCACGGCCAGGTCGGCCGGCCAGGGTGTCGTCGCGGCGCCGGTCGTCGGGGGCACGTCGGTCGGGGCGGTGACTGGCGCGGTGCTCACCGGGGCCTCGCTGGTCACAGGAATCACACGATGGGTGTCGTCTCCCTGTGACCAGACGGCGAACGCGACCGCGACACAGGCCGCGAGGCCCAGCCCGACGACGACGAATGTCCACGTCCGGCGACCTCGGGCGTGAACCGGCCGTCGCCCCGGCGTCGGCGTGGCGATCCCGGCCGGGCGCGGCAATGGAAGCGGTGCCGGTGCATCCGACACGGCCTGCGCGACGAGCGCACGGATGCGCTCGTCGAGCTCGGCATCGTTCGGCGGGCCAGGCTGGCCAGGTGCCATGTCGTCGTTCATCGCAGGACCCTCCGCAAGTGCTCGCGGGCGCGTGCGAGCTGCTTGCGCACGGTGCCCTCGCTCACGCCGAGCAGTGCGCCCACCTGCGCGGGCGTGAGGTCTTCCCAATAGGTGAGGTAGACGACAGCTCGTTGCCGAGCGCTCAGCCCGGCCAGCGCGCGCCGGGCGTCGATGGCCATGTCCACCGCCGCCGGTGCGGGCGCAGTGGCCACACCGACGCGCAGCTCCCGCAGCGCGCGTCGAGCGTCACTGCGGCGCACCGAGGAGCACCGGTTGAGCACGGCGCGGAAGAGATACGCGCGCCGGTTCTCGACGCTCGCCCACCCGGGCGAGGCGACGGCCGCGAGCACGGCATCGACCACCATGTCGGGCGCGTCGGAGGGGCCGACGAGTGCGGTGGCGTACCGCACGAGCTCGTCGGCATGCAACCGGTACACCTCGCTGACCTCGTCCACCACCGTCATCATCACGCATGAGACGCCGCCGGTGGCAGGATCAGGTGACGCCGTTCCCGGCGTGCGTCACTCGACCTGGCTGCCGAGCCAGATCTGGTACCAGCGGGCGGCGTCGGTGGCGTGACGCAGGATCTCGTTGCTCACCACATGCGCCTCCTCCACCGAGCGCAGCGTCTCCATCCGCTGGCAGGCGCGCCCGAGATCCATCGCGCCGAGCAGGAACGAGCTGGACTTGAGGGTGTGCGCGGCACGTTTCGCGCCGTCGATGTCGCCGTCGGCCACCGCGTCGGCGAGCGCGGTGCGCCGGCCGTGCAGCTCGTCGAGGAAGGTACGCACCAGCTCGGTCACCACGGCGGCGTCGCCCAGGTCGGCAGCAAGGCTGTCGAGCACGCTCCGGTCGACGGTGTCGGGCAGCTGGCCGACGGTGGGCACGTGCTGCACCCACCGGCGCAACGCCTCACCCAGGACGGCCAGGCTCACCGGCTTGGCAAGGAAGTCGTCCATGCCCGCGGCCTCGCACGCGTGGCGATCTGCCACCGTCGCCGCCGCGGTCACACCGACGATCACCGACTTCCTGCCGGTCTCCACCTCCAGCGCACGGATGCGGCGAGTCGCCTCCAACCCGTCGATGCCGGGAAGGTGGTAGTCCATCAGGACCAGGTCGGGGCCCTCCCCCCTGGCGAGCATCTCGACCGCCGCCTCGCCCGTGCCCACCACGACGGCGCGCATGCCGAGCCGGGCGAGCTGGCTCTCCGCCAGCATCTGGTTGACCGCGTTGTCGTCGACCACCAGCACCGGCTGCCCCGCGATCGTGAGCGGGGGCGTCGCCGGCTCGGACGGAGCCGCCGGCGGCTCGCACTCGCGTGTGGGCAGTGTGACCGTGAACGTGGAGCCGCTGCCCAGCTCGCTGGTAGCGGTGATCGTGCCCGACATCAGCTCGACCAGCTGGCGCACGATGGTGAGGCCGAGACCGGCACCGCTGCCCTCGCCGGCGTTGCTGCCGGTGGTGAACGGCTCGAACACCTTCGACAGCTCCGCAGGGTCGATGCCCTGGCCGGTGTCGCGGACCACGAAGCGCAGGCCGTCGTCGCCCGCGTGCACATGCAGCGCGACCGTGCCCGACTCCGTGAACTTGACGGCGTTGCCGACGAGGTTGCCGAGCACCTGGCGCATGCGGGCGGCATCGCCCGCGACCCACTCGGGGACGTCGTCGCTGACGTGGGCGAGCACAGCAACCGGCTTGTCGCGAGCGCCGAGCCCGGCCAGCGCGACGATGTCCTCCACCAGCGGGCGCACCGCGGCCGGGCGGATGGACAGTGCCACCGCGCCGACGCCCAGGCGCGACGAGTCGAGCAGGTCGTCGATGACGGTGGTGAGCCCCTCGATCTGCCGGCGCAGCGTGTTGGCCAGCGTGGCTGCGTCGTCGGTGAGCCCGGTGGACGTGGTGAGCAGCTCGGCCAGACCGCACATGGCATGCAACGGGTTGCGCAACTCGTGGCTGACCGTGGCGATCAGCCGCGTGCGCAGATCCGCCTCGGCGAGGGCCGCGTCGCGCGACGACGCCAGATCGCGCATCAGCGCCTTCCGTTCGGAGATGTTGCGCGACGTGACGACGATGCCCGAGACGTCCGGGTCGTGCAGCAGGTTGACCGCGTGCACCTCGAGCGGCTGGTAGGAACCGTCGCTGGCCTCCACGCGGAACTCGCCGGTGACCACCGACCCCGGGTTGGCGATGACCTTCTCGCGCATCGCCAGCACGCGCAGCGCGTCGTCCGGGTGCAGCAGGTCGAAGATCGTGCGGTCGGCCCAGAACTCCGACGGGTAGCCGAGGATGGGTTTGTAGCGGCCGGACGTCTCGATCAGCGCACCGTTCTCGTCGATCAGCGAGATGGTGTCGTCGATGTTCTCGATCAGCTTCTGGATGCGGTGCGCGTCGAAGCGGGCTGCGTCGTTGACCGGCGTGGCGGTGCTGAACAGCGCCACCCGCTGCTCGTCGCGCATGAGCGCGCGCAGCGTCAGGCGGACGAGCTGCTCGCCCCCACCGGGCCGTGGTGCCAGCTGCATGGAGACGTACTCCTGCATCTCGCCCGAGCGCAACTGGGCCAGCACGGTGTCGGTGTAGCCGCGGTCACCGGGCTCGATCATGGCCTCGAACGGCAAGCCCATCAGGTCGTCGGGCGTCAGCTCGAAGACCGCCGCGTAGGCTCGGCTACCGGCGATGCCGTGGCCGTCGAGATCGAACAGCGACCACGCCTCGGGGGCGTGGAGCAGCGCCTCGGCGAGCAGCTGGGCGTCGATCTTGCGTTCCACGGAGGGAATTGTGGCCCAACGTGTCTGCCCCGTGTGCGACTTGGGGTACGACGTGTCGCGGGCACCAGTGGGTGCCGGCTGCGCGGGGCCCGAGGCGGTCAGCCGCCGGCGACGGCGGGGATGATGCTGATGGTGGTGCCGGCCGGGGTGGCGGTCTGCAGACCGTCGAGGTAGCGGACATCGTCGTCGGCCACGAACAGGTTGACGAACTTGCGCAGCGCGCCCGACTCGTCGAGCAGGCGGTCGGCGAAGCCCGGGTGCGCGGTGTCGAGGTTGGCGATCACCTCGGTGAGGGTGGCCCCCTCCACCTGCACGGTCGACGAGCCGCCGGCCAGCGGGCGCAGGGTGGTGGGGATTCGAACGGTGACAGCCATGCGCAAACTTTACCGAGTCGGTCGGGATTTCAACGCGGCGACGGCGACCCCGCGCACGGTGGCCCACCTCTAACCTTGCCCGGATGCGAGTGCTGGCCGCGGTCGACAAGTTCAAGGGCACGGCCTCGGCCGCGCAGGTGGCGGCGGCCATCGGCCATGCCTGCTGGGAGCTGGGTCACGACTGCATGGAGCAACCGGTCGCCGACGGCGGCGAGGGCACCCTCGAAGCGCTGGGCGGAGCGAACCGCACCAGCACGGTGACGGGGCCGCTGGGCGACGCGGTGCAGGCGGAGTGGCGGCTGCACCGCGGCACGGCCGTCATCGAGATGGCGCGGGCGTCGGGCCTCACGCTCGTCGGCGGCGCCGCCGGCAACGACGCGATGGCGGCCAGCACCACCGGCACCGGCGAGCTGATCGACCAGGCGCTCGACCTCGGTGCGAAGAAGATCGTCGTCTGCCTCGGCGGGTCGGCCACCACCGACGGCGGGCTCGGCTGCGTGCGCGCCATCACCTCCCCGCACCGCCTGCGCGGGGTGCAGCTGCTGGTGGCGTGCGACGTGCAGACGCTGTTCACCGATGCGGCGCCGGTGTTCGCCCCGCAGAAGGGCGCGTCGCCGGCACAGGTGGACATGTTGCGTGGCCGCCTCGAACGGCTGGCGCAGATGTACGAGGAGCAGTACGGGGTGGATGTGCGCAGCCTGCCGGGCGCGGGCGCGGCGGGCGGCCTCGCCGGTGGGCTGGTCGCGCTCGGCGGCCGGCTGCTGCCCGGCTTCGACCTGGTTGCCGACGAGCTCGATCTCCACGACCATGTCGCCGCCTCCGATCTCGTCATCACGGGCGAGGGCTACCTCGACGAGCAGAGCTTCGAGGGCAAGGTGATCGGCGGCGTGCAGGCCATGTGCGCCGAGGCCGGCAAGCCCGTCGGGGCTGTGGTGGGCGATTGCGCACCGGAGGTCGCGGGCCGCATCGCGCACCGCTCGCTCGTCACCGCCTACGGTCTCGAGCGGGCGATGCGCGAGCCGCTGTGGTGCATCGAGCACGCCGCCGGCGAGCTGTTGCGTGAACTGTCGGTGTGACTGCACGCCGCGTCTGCGCACGGTTGTAGGTTCCGTGGGATGAGCGACGAGACAATGCGTCCACCCGCAGATCTCGCCATCGTCAACTGCACCGCGCTGCTGTCGGCGACGAGCGACCGCACGTCGTTCGCGCCGGGCACCACGATCGAGATCACCGGTGGCCGCTTCACCCGCATCGACCCGAACCCGGACGGCCCTCCGTTCGCCCGCGACGTCATCGACGCGCACGGGATGGTGGCCATGCCGGGCCTGATCAACACCCACTGCCACGCGGCGATGACGTTTCTGCGCGGCGCTGCCGAGGACGTGGCGGTGGGTCGCTGGTTCAACGACTACATCTGGCCGATGGAGGTGAACGTCGGCGAGCGCGACGTGTACCTCGGCACGCTGGTCGCCGCGGCGGAGATGATCGAGTGCGGCGTGACGACGTTCGCCGACCACTACTTCTTCATGGATCACGCCGCGCAGGCCGTCGCCGACACGGGCATGCGCGCCAACCTCGGCTCGGCGTTCTTCAGTTCGCAGGGGGCGGCCGGGCTGCAGGGCTCGGTGGAGTTCGCCGAGCGCTGGAGCGGCAAGGCGAGCGGGCGCATCACCACGTCGATCGCGCCCCATGCCCCGTACACGGTCAACGACGACGACCTGCGCGCGGCAGCGGACGGGGCGCGGCGCCTCGGCGTGCGCGTGCACATCCACGGTGCCGAGGACATCGCACAGACCAATGCCAGCCTCGCCTCGCGCGGGCGCACGCCGATGCAGGTGCTGGAGGAGACGGGCGTGCTCGACGCCGGGTGCATCATCGCCCACGGCAACGGAATCCTCGACTCGGACATCCCGCTGCTGGCGCGAGTGCGCGATCGGATGGGCATCGCCCACGGGCCCAAGGGCTACCTGAAGTTCGCACTGGGCCCGTTGACGCCCATCGCCGCGCTACGCGCTGCCGGCGTGCCGGTCGGCTACTGCACCGACGGTGTGGCGTCGAACAACACGCTCGACGTGCTGGAGAGCATGCGCGTCACGGCGCTGACGCAGAAGCAGATCCGCGACGACGCCACCTGGTTCAACAGCGCGATGGCGCTGGAGATGGCCGGGCCCGGTTCCGCGGCGGTGCTGGGCATGCGTGGCCAGATCGGCGAGCTCGCCGTCGGGACGTGTGCCGACGTCATCCTCGTCGACCTGAGCGGGTTCCACTGCCAGCCGGTGCACGATCTGGCAGCGGCGCTGGTGTACTCCGTGCAGCCCAGCGACGTGCGCACGACGATCGTCGACGGGCGCGTGCTGATGCGCGATCGGGTGCTGACGACGATCAACCGGGAGGCGTTGCTCAGCGAGTTCGGCCAGCGGGCGCGCGAGATCACCGACCGCAGCCACGGTCGCAAGATCCAGGACTACTAGCGGGCCCGGCCGGCGCGGGCGCTCGCCGGCGTCAGGTGCTGCTGGGTGGGACGGTGACGCCGGTGGCCGGCTGGCCGCTGATCTCAGCGAGCGTCTTGCCGGCGTAGTCGTTGCCGAGCATGAGGATCACACCGCTGCCGTCGGCCCAGTTGCCCGAGGCGGTGGGAGTGGGAATGCCCTGCGCGGCGACCTCGATGTTGCCGAGCAAGGCGGCGAGCGTCTTGGCGACGGCCTCGGCCTCGGGCACGTCCGGCGAGAACAGCACCTTGCTGTTGTCCACCTTCTCCGATGCGCTGACGGCCTCGGCCATCTCGAAGCCCTTGGTGGTGAGCGCGGTGGTCATCTTGCCGGCAGCACCGTCCACCGTGCTGGCGTTGGCCACCTGCACCTTGGTGCCGGTGGTGACCGGAGCGGCCGTGGTGCTGGTGGTGGCGATGGTGCTGGCCGCGGTGGCCGTGGGATCGGCGGTCGACTCGGTGGGGACCGTGGAATTCGTGGCGGACGGCTTCACCGTGCCACCACCGCCATCGCTGTCGTTGACCTTGCGCAGGATGAGGAAGCCGAGCACCACCGCGACGACCGTGACGACAATTGCCACCGTGCTGCCCATGGGTGCGGCGCCGTTGGTGCGGCCCGGACGGCCCGTACGACCCGCGTTGTCGTTGCTCATGGAAGCTCCTCAGATTCGTATCAGGTGCATCAGGCCTGTTCGCCGGCGGCCGCGCCATCGATGAGGGCCCGGCGGCGGCGTTCGCGGTGACGGCGCAGGCGGCGAACCACCAGCTGGTCGGCGAGCAAGGCCGCCGGGAGATCGATCACCCGGTTGAGTTCGAGATTGTAGTCCTCCGCCGAGCAGGCGAACCGCGCGCGGATCGCATCGTGGCGGTCCTCGTCGAGGGTGAACCACGTCGCCTCGAACCGGAGGATGGCCAGCTCGCGCTCGGTGAGCGCTGCGGGAGTCGGGTCGTGATCGGTCGAGTCGTGATCGCTCATGGTGTCGCAAGCCTGCCTCATCGGCTCGAAGGAAAGCGAGCATCGCACAGGTGTTCGCCGCAGCGGTGGGGCGGCCGCTGCCGTGCTGGCTAGCGTGGCAGCGATGTCCGTGGACCGCCCCTTCATGATCGGCGTCGCCGGCGGCACGTGCTCCGGCAAGACCACCGTCAGCGAGCGGCTGGCGGAGCTGGCCGGCGACGAGAAGCTGGCGCTGATCAAGCTCGACTCGTACTACGTCTCCCACGACGACCAGCCGCTGGAAGTGCGCGAGAAGGCGAACTACGACCATCCCGATGCGTTCGACTGGCAGCTGCTCAACGACCACCTGGCCGCGCTCGCCCACGGCTCCACGGTGCCGGTGCCGATCTACGACTACGCGATGCACCGCCGCAGCGGCGAGGTACGGCCGGTCGCGCCGGCGCACATCGTGGTGGTGGAGGGCATCCTCGTGCTCTACGAGCCCACCCTGCGCGACCGCTTCGACCTGAAGGTGTACATCGACACCGACGCGGACCTGCGCTTCATCCGCCGCCTGCAGCGCGACGTGGCCGAGCGCGGGCGTACGCCGGAGAGCATCATCGAGATGTACCTCGAGTTCGTGCGGCCCAGCCACGAGCAGTTCATCGAGCCGAGCAAGCGCCACGCCGACGTGATCTTCCCGCAGGGCGGCCTGAACGCACCGGCGATCGACGTGCTGCTGGCCCGGGTGCGCGAGCTCGCCGTCATCGAGTAGCACCACCGCCGGCGTCCCCGATCCCCGTCCACGGCTGTGAGCGTTTGGCTACGCTGCCGAGCCCATGACGAGCGAACCGGACAGCAGTGCGGTGCGGACGGCGCTGTGGCGCGCGCTGCACGTGGAGATCGATGCCGAGCCGCACCTGATCGAGGACGAGATCGGGCTCGCGCTCGCCGCACCCGCGGACGGCTGGCGCGACCGGCCCGACATGCACCCGTTCGGCACGCGGCCGTACCGGGCGGCGATCGTGGCCCGCACCCGCTTCGTGGAGGACCTGCTCGTCGACGAGGACATCGGCCAGTACATCCTGCTCGGCGCCGGCCTCGACACGTTCGTACAGCGCCATCCCGAGCTCGCCGAACGGGTGGTCGTGTTCGAGATCGACCAGCCAGGCCCGCAGGCGTGGAAGCGGGAGCGCCTGGACGCACTCGGCTACCGAGTGCCCGACTCGCTGCGGCTGGTGCCGGTGGACTTCGAGGCCGAGGACGACTGGTGGCGGGCGCTGCTCGACGCCGGGCTCGACACGCAGGCACCTGCGCTGGTGTCGTCGAGCGGCGTCTCGATGTACATCACGAAGGCGGCCACCGCGGCGACGCTGCAACGGCTCGCCGGCCTGGCGCCGGGCTCGATCGTGGTGATGACGTTCATGCTGCCGCTGGACCTGGCCGACCCCGCCGACCGCCCGGGCCTGGAAGGCGCGGCCCGTGGCGCGCAGGCGTCGGGCACGCCGTGGATCAGCTTCTTCACCCACGACGAGATGGTGGCGCTCGCCCTCGGCGCAGGCTTCGCGAGCGCGAGGGCAGTCACCACCGCGGCAGTGGCCGCGCCCTACCTGCACGGCCGCACCGACGGCCTCACGGCTGCCAGCGGCGAGAGCATCCTCCTCGCCCGCACCTGACCGAGCCGCGGCACGTCCGTCGTCGAGCCCCGGGATCAACCTCGACGATGGCGCCTAGACTGCCCGCCGAGGTTCGGCCTCGCCGGGTTAGCTCAGCTGGCAGAGCAACGCACTTGTAATGCGTAGGTCAAGGGTTCGATTCCCTTACCCGGCTCCACTCACCCTGCGGCGCGCAGGTGGAGGGAGATGTTCAAGCTCTCGTCGCGGCGGGCCGACAACCGTGCATGGCGAAAACGGTGATCCTGTCGATGTGCGTACTCGTTGCGGGCGTCGGCATGGTTGCCTGCAGCAACCACGAGGAGGTTCAGCCACCTAGCGAGTTCGTGACCCGGTGCGTCGCCGAGGCTGCCCAGCAGCCAGGCATCTCGGCGCAGGAACTGGTCGACTCGGCGGAGTATTGCCTCCTGTTGGAAGACCTCGGGACCCCGACGACGTACGATCGGACTCCCGAATGCGCGGCCGACCGGACGACGATCGTGGCGGCGATCGAGACCTACTACCTGAACGGCGGCAAGCCCGCCTCGGCGACCGAGGCGGGCCTCGTAACAGCCGGCCTGCTGCTCGGCGAGTCGTCGGACTTCGACATCTCGGTGGACGGGCAGACGGTCTTCGCCGCCCAAGGTGGGGCCTGCGCGTAAACGCACTCGGGACCGCAACTGCACTGTCGGAGACCCGGCTCCACTCACCCCGCGGCACGAAGCGACATGGTCTCCCGGCCGGGCGAGAGCAGCTCACGGCGCAGCGCCACCAACTTCGGTGCCGGTTCCGCGGCGGCCCACGGGTCGGCGGCAATCGCCCGCTCGTAACTCTCCCACTCGCCGCGCACGCCGGCCAGGTCGCCGCGGCGAGCGTGGGCGCGCATGCGCAGCGCGATCAGCTCCTCGTGGCCGCTGAGCACACGCAACCCCTGCCCGGTGGCCCAGAACACCCCTTCCACATCCCCGAGCGAGAGGTAGTGGTTGGCCAGCTCGATGGCCGCGCCTGTGGCCAGCAGCACGAGTGCGGACGTGATGCCCTCGGCATCGGTCCACAGGTAGCTGGTGCCGGCGAAGGGCATGCCGCCGACGAGTTCGAGACCGGGCCGCAGCACCTCGATCGCGTCGAGCGCGGGCAGGTCGCGGGCGTGCTCCACACGCGCGGCCAGCAGCTCCGCATCGGTGACGACCCGCGGGTGCAGCGGCAGCTCCTCGGTGAGCGTGCGGGCGATCCACTCCTCCCCCTCCGCCGGCGCGGCGGCCCGCGCCATCGCCCGGCGGGCATCGCTCACCACGTTGGCGAACGTCGCGTCGCGCACGTCGAGATCCCACAGCGCAGTGCGAGCTGCGTTGCGAGTGGGCCGTTCGCGGTGCTGGCTCAGCCACACGATCAGCTCGGTGGCCTTCGACCGCTCGCAGTCCGCTGCGGCACCGGAACGGGCCGTCACCTGCACCTGGCCGAGCACGCGGACGAGCAGCGCCCAGTCCGGTTCGCGAAACGGGGGCCGCGCTGCTCGGTCGCCGGCGAACAGGGCGATGGCGTCGTGGGCGAGCGGTTCGTCCACTGCCGGAACGAGGGGCACGTCGGCGCTCGCGAGCAGCCCGGCGACGCTGGCGAGGTCGGCCTCGCACAGGCCGACGGGCAACACGGCGAGGCCCAGCGGTTCGAGCACGTGCGACCCCGCTGCGTAGCGGATCTCCCAACCACCTGCCGCGTGCTGCGGCTCGTCGAACGGCGCATCGACAACGACAGCCAACCCACGCCCGCCACCGGCCGCGGTGCGCAGCTCGCCACCGAGCTCGGCGGCCGGCTCGCCAGCTGCGCCGCCGACCGAGGCGACCACGACGGCCGGCTCCCACGCCTCGCCACCCGCACCCGCCACCCGGAGCGCGAACGTGCTGGCGTCGTGAGCGAGGTGCGTGGTGCTGCCCAGTGCCATCGCCGCCGCATCGAGCGCGGCATCGAGCGACTCGATCGGCTCGCTGTTGACCGCGTTGAGGCTGACCGCCCCGAGCCCCACCGTGAACAGCCGCGTGCTCTCGATGAACGGCGACACCGCGAGCGCGGCCGCGATCGCCCGCAGGATCGGCTCGGCGTGAGGTGAGCGCACCACGAGCGTGCCGATCGCCTCGACGTCGACGAACAACTCACCGCCCTCGGACACACCACCGACGTGCACCATCGCCGGGCACGGCTGCGCGCACGTCCGCGCCGTCGCGGCAAGTGTCGCGAGGCTCGTGCTTCCCGAGAGGCGCCACGTGTTCGCGTGCGGATCGAGCCGCCACTCGGGGGCGTCGGGCGTGGCATGCCCGCGCAGGAAGAGGCACAGGTCGCCGGTGTCGTACAGCACCGCCGCCTGCACCGAGGCCGCTTGCGCGGCCAGCGAGCGGGCTGCCGAGCGGATCGCGAGATCCAGCCGGGCCATGCGCTCGGACGCGTGCAACGAGCGCAGCAGCACCTCGGTGGACTGCTGCTCGGGTGCGGCCACCGCCAGGCGAGCCCCCACCGTCGCCGAGCGGAGCTGGCGCCGGCGGCGAGTCTCGAGCAGGCCGACCGCACCCGCCGACATCATCAGCGCGGTGCCCAGGCCGGCGGCGAAGGGCAGCACCGCCGACGACTGCTCACCGACCTGCTGGGCCGGGGCGATGGACTGCCGGCCGGCCGCCGGGCCTTCGACGGGCAACGGCGACTCGGCAGGCAGGGCGACCTCGACGGGCAGGGCGACCTCGGCGGGGTGTGCGACCTCAGCAGGCAGGGCGACCTCAGCAGGCAGGGCGACCTCGGCGGGGAGCGCGACCTCGACGGGCAGTGGTCGAGCGTCAGCCGGCTCGGCAGCATCCGCCTGCGGCACCGCCACCGCCGGGACAGCAACGGCCGGCGGCGCGACTGCTGGCAACTCGACTGCTGGCAACTCGACCGTGCCCCCGGCGGCGGCGGTGGCAGTCGACTCGGCACGCGGGACGTCGACGTACACGACCAGCTCCCCCGGCACGATCAGCGTCGGGTCGCGGTGGCCGAGCAGGTCGCGGTTGTACGTGATCAGCTCGTGGGTGTAGTCGAGGATCTCGTGCGCGGACGCATCACGTTCCAACTCGGCGGTGAGGTGCTCGTCGGCGATGCGCCAGTACGAGTCGCCCGCCACGACCTCGTGCGCCATACCGAGCGCAGTCGACACGACCAGCTCATCCGGCAGCATCACCTCCATCCCGGCCGGGAACACACCCCCCTGCCACGCCGCGCCGTCGGGCCCGACGCGACCGACGTTCAGCTGGATGATGCGCTCGCGCAGCTCGGATCGTCCGTGTGCCGCGGCCACCGAGTACGGCGTGTCGCGCCCGGTGGCCAAATGTGTCGCCGCCGGGCGCGAGCTCTGCGCCGCGGAGACCGCCGGGGCGGCCACGACCGGCGCGGCCACCGCCGGCCGAGCAACCGGCGATGCTGACGAGGGCGCCGCCGCGCCGGCCAGGGGGACGATGCTGCCCAGCGCCGCCGACGCCGACATCGACGACACGGCGATGAAGCGCACCAACCCGCGCACCCATCCGGACGGACCGGCGGGCAGGGGTGCCAGGCGCGCGGTCGGGCCGCCGAAACGCCAGGCGAGCACGTGCCACAGCTCGGCAAGTGCCGTCACTGCGAACCACAGCCAGAGGATGGCGAACACGCCCGTACCGATGCGCAACACGAGGCCGGCATCGATGCGGCCGTCGCGCCAGGCGTCGCCCAGCTCGCCCGCGCCCGGCAGGGGAAGGCCCACCAGCCGGAACACGAGGGCCGGCACACCCACCAGCAACGCCAGCAGCACCACCAGCGCGACCACACGAAGGAGCGCACGAACGGCTCTCATCACAACCCCACCTCTCATTCCGAGTAGACCACCCGGGCGGTGCCCGAGGCCTTGACCGTCACCGTCTGCAGACCACCGAGCACCAGGAACACCGTGCGGCGCCGCTCAGTGATCGTGACGGTGACCGAGTCACCGGCGACCACCACCTCCACGTCCGCCGCCGGCACGCCCGCGCGCCCAGCCGCGCCCACTGCCGCGGCGCGCGCCGCATCTCGCTGGAAGCCGCTCACGGGCGTGGCCGTCGCCACCGCTGCTCGCGCCGCGGCCTCGGCGGTGTTCGACGCGTGCCGGCGGGCCACCATCACCCGCCCGCCGTCCACGATCAGCCCGGCACCGCCCAGCACGACGGCGAGCAGCATGACCATCACGACCGAGATCGCGCCGCGATCGCGGTGCCCGCGAGTGATCACAGAACCGGCCGGCACGCTCATCGGTGGTACCTGTCGATCGGCTGGGTGTCGTCGACGGTGATCGTCCGGTTGCCAGGCGCCCACACACCCGCGAGCGCCTCGTTGCTGACGGCGCAGCGCACCTGCACGGTGACCGAGCCGCCCTGCCATGCACCCGTCGCCGACGGGAGCCACGTCAGCTGCACCCCAGCACCGCCCTCGCATCGGTCGGTCAGCGCCGAGCCGGCCACCACGGACTCGGCGGCGGCAAGCGCCGCACCCGCGCCCGGCGCCTGCGAGGCGGCCCGCGCCGCAGCCTGCGCGGTGCTCGTCACCTGCAGCCCCGCCGCGTGCAGCCGGCCGAGGAAGCCGAGGAACAGCACGGCGCCCAAGCAGAAGACCAGCAGGTACATCATCTCCACCGGGGTGGCAATGCCTGCCTCGTCGCCAGGGGTGAGCGGTCGCCATCGCATCTCAACGCTCCTTCGGAGCCGTCTCGGTGATGCGGGCGTGCATGCCCGCGCCGCCCAGCACGCCGGGCGTACGACCGGCCACCGTCACGGCGACCGTTGGGCCGTCCGTGCACGTGACCTCCACGTCGCCGGCCCACGAGCCCGCCGAACCATCCACGACAGCCCGCGCCGCCACCACGCCGGCGGCGCACGAACCGTCCCACGCCGCGGCCACCCGCGCACCCTCGGCAGCGGCATCGCCATACACGTTGCGGGCATGCCAGTAGGCCACCACCTCGAACACGAGCAGCAGCACGAACAGGACCGCGATGCTGCCGAACAACATCGGGATCGACGAGTCGACGGAGCCCCGGTCGCGTTCTCGGGCGGGCCGTGCGCACCGCATGGCTCAGGGCGACACCGGGTCGGGGACGTTGTCCTTCGCCTGGTTGAACTTCGCCGTGAAGAAGGCGGTGGCGGCGAGCGCGACGACGATCCCGACCGCGAGCCAGATCATCTTCGTCACCGCCTCGTCGACACCGTCCTCCTCGCGACGTTCGGCCCATGCCCGCCGCGCGCG
This sequence comes from uncultured Bifidobacterium sp., assembly GCA_964477795.1. Classification (GTDB taxonomy): domain Bacteria; phylum Actinomycetota; class Acidimicrobiia; order Acidimicrobiales; family Ilumatobacteraceae; genus UBA668. The sequence continues at coordinate 14,624 of CAYZFZ010000014.1, read as the reverse complement.
AGCACGCAGCTCGCCGTAGGCCACCTGAGCCCGCACTGCCACCGGAAGCAGGATCTCGTTCATCCGCCATCACCTCTCTGTTGTCCGATCTGTTGTCCGATCACGTCATCCACCGAAGGCCTCGCTGATCCGCTGCGCGAGCGGGTAGGCCAGGAAGACGATCGTCGTCACCACGAAGCCGATGGTGGGGCCGGCGAGGTTCGCGTTGGCCTTGTCGGCCTCGCGCTCCAACTCGTCGAGCGCCTTCGCCCGCATCGAGCCGGCGAGCGACGCGACGGTGTCGCTGATCGACACGCCCTGCATGCCCTGCCGCTCGACGGAGGCGGCGAACTCGCTGAGCTCGCGCACGTCGACCCGGTGCCCGAACTCGTCGAGCGACTCCCACACCGCGACACCTCGCTGCGGCGCCGCCTCCACCTCCGCGCGGATCATGCCGAACGCGTCGCCGGCGCCGACGGAGAGCGCGAACCGAACCGCCTCCTCGACGCTCTGGTCGGTCGTCAGGCCCACCGCGACCAGTTGCACGAAGTCGTTGGCGGCACGCCGCAGCGCCGCTCGTTGCGTCGTCACCCGGTGGTCGACGTCGCGCAGCGCTACCCAGCCTGCAAGCACTGCACAGGCGATCGCGACGACCGCCCACACGGGCGACGACGGCAGCGCGCCGGCAGCGATCAGTGCCGCGACCGCGCCGAGCGCGACGAACAGCACAACGCCGGCCGAGGCGAGGACGCGCGTCACGACGTCGAGCGCGCTGAGGCCGGCGATGTGGAGGCCGACCCCGAAGCGCCGCAGCACCCAGCGCCCGGCGGCCCCATCGGCGAGGGTGCTGGGCCACCCGCCGGCGGGGAGACCCTCCCGCTCGCCCATCCCGCCTCCGTACATGCGCTCGCGCACGGCGGCGAGCGACCTCGGCGAGCGCTGCAGCGACAGCGCGATGCACCACACCCCGGCTGCGACGAGCACCCCCACGACGGCGCCGACCTGCAACGGGTTCACGCGGTCACCTCGGTGGGGCGCACCGGCCGAGCGGCACGGGCGCGTGGAACGGTGTCGTAGCGGCACAGCGAGCGCAGCCAGAGGATGCAGCCCAGCCACATGGAGAGCGGCAGCAGCAACACGATCTGCCCGACCGCGGTGTCGTACGGCTGCAGCAGATCGCCGCCGGCCAGGCGCAGGTAGGCGACGAGCACGCACCCGATGACCACGAGGCGCTTCATGCTCGACTGGTACACGGCACGCGTGCGGTCGATGCGCTCGCGCGCCGACACCTCGTCGCGGGCTGCGGCAGCGAGTGCGCTGACGGTGCCGAACAGGCGACCGGCGCTGGTGGAACCGCCGATCACCAGCCGGATCGCCGCCACCGCGGCATCGGCCGTCGGGTGGGCAAGATCGTCGGCCAGATCGGCGAGCGCGTCCTCGGTGCGGAAGCCCTGCCGGCGGCGATGGGCGAACGTGCGCAGCTGGCGGGCGATCGCATCGGGTGGGCGCAGCGCCACCTGCTCGAGCGCCTCCTCGGCGCCGATCGCCGAACCGCGCAGCGTGTCGCGCAGGTCCTCCAGCCACTTCGCGATGCCCTCGATGTGGCGCCGCTCGTCGTCGGCCCGCGTGTCGTGCAGCAGCCGCCGCCACGACAGCACGAGCAGCGCGGCGCCGACCGCGAGCGCCGGCCAGCGGGTGGCGAGTAGCACGAGCACGCCCGCCGCGAGGGCGAGCGCGAGCCGGTCGCCGCTGACCGCGGACGTCCAGGCTGCGGCGGGCCGCGCGACCGCTGCCTCCGCCCGGTCGGCGGTGGGGGCCGACGCACGCACCACCGCGAACAGCGCCGCCGCCAGCAGGAGGCAGACGATCAGCGCGACGGCCGTGGGCGGGAGCGCGGACGACGGCATCTCACACCACCTGGCCCACCGCGACGCCCGCGCGCAGGGGCTGGTGCGTCTCGCCGGCCGCGTGCCACCAGTCGGTGGAGAACGCGGGTGTCACCGCCCGCAAGCGCTCCAGCATCGGCCGTTGCGGCTCGGAGGCGGGACGCGCCCGGCGATCGGCAGCATCGGGCCGGTGGCCGAACAGGCGGTGAACGATGAACCGAGAGCCGTCCTCCTCCACCGATGGCGACACGATCTCGGTGACGTAGCGGCCGCGCTGGTTGTCGCCGGTGACGTGCACCACGAGATCGACACTGCGGTACACCTGCCAGCGAGCCATGCGCAGCTCGACGCCGTTGTGGTACGCGATCAGCTCGGCCAGCCGCTCGACGCCGTCCTTCGCCGACCCGCCGTGCACGGTGGCCATCGCACCCTGCCCGATCGACATCGCCTGGACGAGTGCGCCGCCCTCGGCGCCGCGCACCTCGCCGACCACGATCCAGTCGGCACGGGTGCGCACCGCCGGCACCATCATGTCGTGGCAGGAGATGCCCATGCCGTCGCTGGTGCTGGGCACGCGCGACTGGTAGGCGTGCACGTAGCGGTGGCGCCCCATCTTCGCGATGTTCAGCTCGAAGTCGGTCTCGACGGTGACGATGACGTCCTGCGGTGGGATCTCCGCGACCAGCGCGCGCAGCAGGGTGGTCTTGCCCGAGCCCATCCGGCCGCAGACGACCACGTTCATGTCCGCCGCGATCGCGGCCTGCAGCAACGAGACCGCGCCGTCGTCGAGCATCCCCCGATCCGCGAGGTCGCGCAGCGTCATGCCGAACACGGCCGCCCTGCGGATCGTGACGAGCGGCCGCTGCACGACGTCGAAGCCCTCGCCGTGGAAGCGGACCCCGGGCTCGAGTTCGAGGTCGACGAACGGGTTCTCGCGGTTGAACGGGCGGCGCCGCGACGTCGCCGTGTCGTAGATGATGCGTTCGAGATCGCGGTCGCGACGCACGAGCGGTGGCATCAGCTGGCAGCTGCCGTCGCTGCGCTCGACGCGGACATGATCCGCACCGAAGACGAGCACGTCGGTGACCTGCGGATCGCGCAGCACGGTGAGCAGCCTCGGCAACCCGAATATCTCGGAGATGACGAGATCGACCACCGCCGCATGCTCGTAGCCGTTCAACGGTGCGAGGCGGGCGACGAGCCGCTGCTGTTGCAGCTCGGGCAGCACGACGCGTTCCAGCACGTCGCGGCTCATCTCCTCACGCAGATCGCGCTCCGCAGGCGTCTCGTCGCGCGACGGCACCGGCAACCGGTCGCCCCACTGCCGGCGCAGCTCCGCGACCAGCAGGTCGAGCTCGTCGTCGGTCATCGCCCGCTCCCGATGTCGGTGGCCAGGTCGCGGACGAGCCGGTGCACCCCGGTCATCAGCGCGCTGCGCCGCAGCCGGCGATCGTCGGGTGCCGCGCCGCGCTGCACGAGATCGACCGCCGGCGGCTCCCACGGCAGCCATCCGCAGCAGCGGTCGCCGAGCTGGGCGAGGAGAGCAGCACGCTGGAAGGCGACCCCTCCGGGCGAGTCGACCACGGCGATGTGCGCATTGCCGTCGATCAGCCCCTGCTCCGCGGGCGACACCCGCCCGCCGGCCTGCAGCCACTCCGCCGCGGCGACGGCGGCGGACACCTCCGGCGCGGCCACCAGCACCACCGCGTCGGCGCTGGTGAGCAGCGGCCACACCGGGCTACCGGCGCGGAGCGTGCCGACGTCGACCACGACCGAGCCGGGCAGCTCGCGCAACGACAGCACCCACGGCACCCGCGGCTGGTGGCAGGCGAAGGCTCGGAACGGATCGGCCGGTGCACCGACGATGCGCAGCCCGCCCGCGGTGTGCGCCACCGACCCGAACAGCTCCGCGACCGGGCCGCGCCGCGAGGGGAACGCCACCGACTCGAGGCCACCGACTGCGGCGGGGTCGAGGTGCATGCGACCCGCCAGCACGCCGCCGGCGGGATCGGCCTCCACCAGCCATGCACCCTGCTCGTGCCCGGCCGCGAGGCAGGTGGCGGCGAGCAGCGCGAGCGTCGTGGCACCGGTGCCGCGCCAGGAGCCGACGGCGACGATCACGAGCCCACCGCGGTCTCCCGGCCGACGAGCAGCAGCTGATCGGTGGCCGCCAGCCGGGCGATCGCGACGGACATCGCCGCCGGCACGGCGAGCGTGACGGACAGCGAACCGTCGGGGCCCTCCGCCACGTCGAGCACGCGCACCTCGACCTGCGGGCCATCTGCACCGCCGTCCGCAGCGCCGTCGACGGACGCCGCGACGGACGCCGCGACCGCGGTTGCCCCACGGGTGATGCCGGCGGGGAAACGCCCCGCGCGCAGCACGGCGCCGACGCGTTCCTCACCGGCAACGACGTCCGGCGCGTCGCGCCACATGCCCACCTGGAGGACGGCGCCGGCGGTGAGGTCGACCGCCGCGACCCGCCCGACGAGCTCGCCGGCGGATGCGGCAGGCACGAGACCTCTCACCTCTGCGTCGAAGGCGACGGCCGTGAGGCCGAGGTCGCCGGCGTCGATCACCTCGCCGGCAGGCACGTCGTGCGTGAGCCGCACCACCTGCACACGGTCGGCTGCGTTGGCGAGAGCCCACGCGACCACGACGCCGGCGAGCACGACGAACGCCGCCCCCAGCGCGAGCCACTGGGTGCGAACCCGGCTGCGAACGGTCCGGGACGAGACCCCCATCACTGCCACCCCAGCGCCACGCCGGTGAGGGCGGCCGCCCAGCCGAACCACAGGGCCGGGCCGAAGGGGACGCGCCGGCGCCCCGCCACCATGCCGTAGGTGGCGCCCGCGAAGGCGGCGACCGCGACGGCCACCGGTGCCGCGATCGGGCGGACCGAGCCCACGCTCGCCCCGACCACCGCGGCCGCCTTCACGTCGCCCATGCCGATTCCCCGCGTGAGCCGCACCAGCAGCATCGGCACGCCGGCGGCGAGCAGGCCGAACGCCATCCCGGACACGACGGCCTGGCCGGCGACGACCGCACCGGCGGCGGTCACCGCGCCGGCGGCCGCGAGCAGGCGATTCGGCAGCTTGCGCTCGTGCACGTCGACGAGCGCCGCCGCAGCGAGCAGCTGCCCGGCGATCGCCACGGCGACGCGAACCGCGGTGGCTACCGGGACGACGGCAGCCACCGCGGCGGACGTGGCGCACGCCGCGAGCAGGGCTCGGCGCGCGAACGGGTCGGCTGCGGCCCATGCGCGCTCGACGCGCACGGCCGCTGCCCCGGGTTGGGGTCTCCCGCCATCGATGGTGATCACGTCTCGTCCTCCGTGTCCGCCTGGACCCAGTGAGACGGCGCCGCCGCCCGAACGATGACGCCGCCGCGCCCGAAACTTCGATTCCACACCCTGCTGGGCACAGCGAGAGCGCCGAACCGGCAAGATGCGGCGCAGCGGGATCCCGGCGGCGCTGCAGTCAGGATCGGCGGTGGCGCTGGCAGACTGTGCGCCGTGCGCGGGTTCGTTCGGGCGATCGTGATCGCGACCCTTCTGGTGGCCGGCCCCGATCTGGGGGCGCCGGCGGCGCGCGCGCAGATCCCGGAGATGAGCACGTGCGTGGCCGACGCCGAGCTGGTGGTCGGCAGCGTCGGCGGCAGCGTGTACTGCCTGCAGTGGACGCTGATGTGGCAGGGCCTCTACAAGGGCCTCGTCAACGGTGTGTACGACCAGGCGACGTTCCAGTCCGTCGTCACCTTCCAGCAGCAGCACCCGCCGATCACGGTGAACGGTCACGCCGGCGCGCAGACGCTCACCGAGATGGGCATCTACTCGGGCGTCGACAACGCGCCGCCGCCACCGTGCCTGGCCGATGCACCCGTCAACCCCGGCGACCGCGGCTCCTCGGCCGAGTGCGTGCAGAAGGTGCTGCAGCAGAAGAAGCTCTACAACGGCAACGTCGACGGCACCTACGGCAAGGGCACGCAGGAGGCGGTGAAGAGCTTCCAGCTCTCCAACCCACCGCTGCGCGCCGACGGCGTGGCCGACACCCAGACGCTCGCCGCGCTCGGCATCTGGAGCGGCTTCACCCGCGCGGAGGGTCAGACCGGGTTCAACTCCGGCCCGTGGTGGCCGGCCACCATCCAGGCCGAGCCGAACTTCCGCGTCGTCAACGGCATCCCCGTCTACGGCAACCACCGCTACTGCAGCCGCGCCGACGCCGACATCATCGCCGCCGAGTTCGCCAAGGACGGCGCCGACCCGGCCACCCAGCAGTTCTTCATCTACATCGCGTCACGCGAGGGCGGGTGCGACTACCACGCGGTCAACGTCAACGCGGTCACCCGCGACGACAGCCACTGCACGTTCCAGCTCAACGCGCTGTCGGGCATGTTCGAGCCGAACGGCCAGCTCGGCCGCCGCGGCTGGACGGTGGACAACGTGAAGGAGAGCATGCAGAACTGCGCCGACGCGGCGAGCGACCTGTGGGTGTTCTGCGCCCGCGGCCCGTGGACCCCGCCCTACAGCTGCGCACCCCCGTGGGCCGGCGACCTGGGGCCGGAGGGCGACGCGTAGACGGGCGGCGCGCGCGTCGGCGCCGCTCGGCGACCGGCGCACGTCAGCGCCGCTCGGCCACCACCTCGAAGTGCGGGCCGAAGTCCTTCTCGTTGACCAGGCGGCCCGCCTTGCGGAACTCGTGCGCGACGGCGGTGACCAAGAGCTCCATCGTGATCGCGGTGCCGGCCTGCGCGGCGGCGAACGCGGCGTGCACCACCGCGTTGCGGATGCTGCCACCGGACAGCTCGAAGCGGTCGGCCAGCCAGCGCAGATCCACCTCCCCCAGGGGAGCCGCCGGCGGCAGGTTCTGGCGCCAGATGCCTTCCCGCTCGTCGGGCTCGGGCATGGCGAACGCCACCCGCACATGGATGCGGCGCAGGAACGCCTCGTCGATGTTCTTCTCGAAGTTGGTGGCCAGCACCACCAACCCGTTGTAGGTCTCCAGGCGCTGCAGCAGGTACGACACCTCGATGTTGGCGTAGCGGTCGCGGGCGTCCTTCACCTCCGAGCGCTTGCCGAACAGCGAGTCGGCCTCGTCGAAGAAGAGCACCGTGTTGCCCGCGCTCGCCGCGTCGAAGACCTGCTCGAGGTTCTTCTCGGTTTCACCGATGAACTTGCTCACCACCGACGACAGGTCGAGCTTGAACACGTCGAGGCCGAGGTCGTGGGCGATGATCTCGGCAGCCAGCGTCTTGCCGGTGCCCGACGGGCCGGAGAACAACGCGACCAGGCCTCGCGACGGCGCCGGCGAGAACCCCCACTCGTCGTACACGGTGTTGCTGTTGCGGTAGCGGTGGCCCACGGACTGCAGCAGCGTCAGCCGATCCTGGCTCACCACGATGTCGGCCCAGGTGCGCGTGGGGCGGATGCGTTGGGTGACCTTCTCCAGCCGACCGCTGGAGAGCCGGCGCACCGCCGCGTCGACGTCGCCGAGCACAGCCGCGTGATCGCGACTCACACGGTGCAGCTGATCCATCGTCAGCCGGTGCGAGCGATCGGCCTCGGGCCCCAGCAGCGCGGCCCACTCCTCGTCGGTGGGCGCCGCGTCGTCGGCGAGCACGTCGATCCAGCGGCGCTCGGGCAGCTCGCTGGCAGGCGGGCCGTTGACCGCGGACAGCACCCACACGACGTGCCGTGCGCGATCGATCCACCGGCGGCCGGCCGGCGGTAGCCCGGCGGCGACCTCGATGATCAGGCCGCGGCCGGTGATGGTGGCCTCGCGGACGAGCGCGGCCCACGCCGGCTCGCTGTCGGGTGCGTCCGCGCAGAGGAAACGCCCGGCAGCGGTGTGCGTCGCTGCCGCCTGCCAGCGGCGCACGCGGTCGGGGCCGTTGACGATGACGAAGTCGCCGATGTCGCCGCTGGCGGCGGCGCCGTGCTCGAAGCTGGACGCTCCGTCGGGCAGGTCGGGATCCGGTGACGCATCGCCGATCAACGCCCACAGCACGCCCGGGTGCAGTGCCACCGCGTGATCGGCCCAGATGCCGGCGGCGACCACCTCCACGAAGGCGCACCGCCGCAGCGCCGCGTCGTGGGCGACGCACAGCGGGCCCGGATGGTGCGCGCCGAGCAGCTCGCGCAGCGCCCCCAGCGTCAACCGCTCGACGGTGGACGAGCCGTGCAACCCGGCCACCAGCTGCTGGCACGCCTTGTCGGACTCGGCCGTCGCCACCAGGGCCAGCACCTCGGCGCCGTCGAGATCCAGGTCGGCGTTGGCGACGAGCGTGGCGAACGCACCCGGCCCCACCAGCGACGCCTCCAGGTTGGCGGCGGCCTCTGCGACGAGCGCGTCGAGCTCGGCACGCTCGGAGGCCGCGATCTCCTCGCCCGCCGCGATCAGCGCCGCGTGCCGCGCCTGGCGGACGATCGTCCAGCGCCCGAACTCGAACCAGGCCGGGCCCTTCGGGCCCCGCGGCACGGCGGGTGCCGCGTCGTTCGGTGCCGCGTCGTTCGGTGGGTTTCGGCCCTTCACAGGCGCCAGTCAAGCACGGCCGGCGAGGTGCTGGTGGCGGCTCGGCGCCCGCGGAACCTTTCGCCACGGGGCTGTTTGCCGCGTGGTAACTTGCGGCACCGGGCGCGATGGGAAGCCGAGCGACTACTCCCCGTAGCCACGTGTAGACGAAAGGGTGGTACGACGATGCGCAACGCAGTCGCCGATCTCGACACGAAGGCCCCCTCCCACGCCGCCCGCCCGCGGCCCGAGCACGCCGCCCCTGCCGCCCCCGGCCGCCGGCACGCCGCCAGCACTGCCACCGCGCTGCTCCAGGCCAAGCTCAGCGTCGGCCCGGCCGACGACCCCTTCGAGCGCGAGGCCGACCGCGTCGCTGCGGCGGTGATGGCCGACATCGGCCGCCGCCCTGCCGAGCTCGATGACGACGTCGCGACTCCCGACGTCGCCCGCGCCGTGCGCCGCTCCGCCTCGATCAGCCGGATCCAGGCGAAGGCCGTCCCGTCGATCGGTCTGGAAGGCGGGGCGCTGGACAGCGACACCGACGCCCTCATCGAGCAGGCCCGCGGTGGCGGTGCCACCCTCGACGACGGCGTCCGGCGCACCATGGAGTCCGCGTTCGGCGCCGACTTCAGCGGGGTGCGGGTGCACGACGATTCGGGCGCCCACGACCTCAGCCAGAGGATCCAGGCGAAAGCGTTCACCACCGGCTCCGACATCTTCTTCGGCAATGGCCAGTACCAGCCCGGCAGAACCGGCGGCCAGGAGCTGCTGGCTCACCACCTCACCCACGACGTCCAGCAGGGTGGCGCCGGTGGCGGCGGCACCGCGGCACGCAGCGTGCAGCGCAAGTCCGTGCCCGGGTTGGCCTCGCTGGCCACCGGCGGCGGCACCTGGACCGACACCGGCAACGGCGTGTTCGGCTTCGACGTGCCCACCAACGCCAACGACGTGGTCGCGCTGGTCAACGCGGTGCGCAACGCCACCGCCGACAACCCCACGCGCATCAAGGTGCTCACCGGTGTCCATGGCGACCCCAACGGCCACCTCGTCGGCACCGACGCTGTCGATCCTGCCCTCTTCCTGAAGGAAGATCAGCAGGAGGAAGGTCACTCCGGGGTCAGCGGCTGGACCAACGTGCTCAACGTGCGCGACAAGAAGAAGGCCCTGATCGGCGGCTGGATGAACGCCCCGTCGTCGGTGGTCATCCTCGCCTGGTGCTACAGCGCCAACACCGTCGCCAACTGGGCGAACCTCGCCGCCGACTGGGAAGACGGCACGAAGGGCACCGGCTTCGAGAAGTGGTGACCGCCCCTACGGCTTGTGCACCAGCGCGAGCTCGGGCTGCACGTCGGGCCACACGCCACCGTCGACGACCCATTGCTGCACCGTGGTCTTCGGCACGTGCGCGGGCGGCGCCGTCACCAGCGCGGCGAGCGCGCAGCGCACGAGATCGCGATTGTCCTTGTTCGGCCGCGGCGACGCGTTGAACGCCTGCAATACACCAACGAGGTCCTCCACCAACCACTGCAGCTCCTCCGCGGAGGGCAGCAGCTGCGGCGCGCGCTGGGTGACGATGCTGCGGATGGCGCCGCCGTGGGGGCTGTACCGGGTGGCCGAGCGGCGGGCGATCGCCTTCGTGGCGTCGTTGCCCTCGATCGCGAACAGCAGGTAGGTGGCGATGGCCGTGGAGCGTGCCTTCACCAGCTGGCCGTCGTCGTTCAACGCGAAGAACTTGATGGTGTGCTCCGCCCGTGTGCGCAACTGCTTGGTGGCCGCCGGGTTCACCTGCCACAGGTAGCGGTTGTCGTCCATCACCACCATCATCGCCTGCTCCACGCGGTCGTTCACCGGGTCGAGCAGCAGCCGCTTCTCCGCCTTCAGGCTCGCCACGTCGGCGGCCGGCACCTGCCCGGTGGCGAGGTCGAACTTCGAGCCCTTGCGACTGCTGTTGCACTGGCGGCAGCTGGCGACGTAGTTCTCGTAGACGTAGGCGAGGAACCAGTACACGGCTTTCGGGCGGAAGTGCTCCACGTCCTCGCCCGTGCGCCCCACGAGGTCGCCGCAGTACGCGCACGCAGCCCCGCAGCAGGCGCGTACGCAGCCGCGCACATCGCTCTCGCGCCAGTGGCTGGGGAACTCACTGCGCAGCGTCGTGTCAGCGAGCTGCTGATGGGCGTAGTCGAAGCCCTTGCCACCGGCAGCCGTGAGGGTGTGTGGGAACACCTTCGGGCGCCACACCTGGTGCACGGTTCACGCCTTCGTGCTCGACAGCTTGTCGAGCAGCTCGCCCTGGATGTCGGCGAGCTGCTTGGCCTTCTCCGCGTTGAGCACCGGCGACTGGTAGAGCAGCTCGCTGCCCGGGTCGGCGGCCAGCTTCTCCAGCCCGGCCTCGGAGACCGGCGGCGTGTCGAGCAGCCAGTCGTACACCTCATTGGTGGAGAAGCCGATGACCTCGCGGTCGAGCTGCTTGATGCCGGTGGACTGCGACCGATCGAGCACCACCAGCTCGGTGCTGGCGAAGCTGGTGACGATCAGCGGCGAGTGGGTGGACACGATCCACTGGATGTCGGGCAGCGCCGTGCGCAGGCGCGGCACCACCTGCCGCTGCAGGCTGGCGTGCAGATGCAGGTCGAGCTCGTCGACGAGCACGATGCCGGAGATGTCGGTGAGATCCGGCGAGTCGTCCTCGGGGTGCAGCTCGTGCCAGCCCAGCGAGATGTCGGCGAGCAGTGCCACCATCGAGCGGAAGCCGTCGGGCAGATCGAGCGATTCCAGCGGCGCGCCGGCCCGCTGGAAGCGCAGCTTGCCGGCGTCGTCGACGCTGCACTCGAAGGGCACGTCGGGCTCGGACAGCACGCTCGTGAGCATGCGTGCCAGCGTGGCCAGCGCTGCCCGGTAACGGGGGCCGCCGGTGACCAGCGCGTCGGAGCTGACGATCTGCGCGAGCGAGTCGAACAGCGTGAGCTGGCGGTGCACCATCGGGCTCATGCTCTGCTGGCTGGACGGGCTGTCGGACAGGTTGCGGGTGGCGCCGTACGACACCACGAGCGTGCTGCCGAGCGTCTCCCACAGCCGGTCCATCCGCGGCAGGTCGGACAGTGAGGCGAGGCGTGACTCGTCGGGCCCGTTGGCGGTGAGCGGCAAGGTGAGCACCGTCTCCTCGGCCCCGACCGTCACGGTGAGGCGGATCTCGGCCCGCGGCGGCAGCGTGCTGGGAGCGTTGGCGTTCGAGTTCGCGTGGCCGGCTTGCCGGCGCACCATCCGCGCCAGGCGCCCGAGCCCCATCTCCGGCGAGCGCCGGCGGCCCAGCAGCGCGAGCGCGATCGCCTGCAGGATGGACGACTTGCCGGCGCCGTTGAGCCCGGCGATGCACGTCCACGCGCCGCCCAGCGTCGAGTCGACGGACAGCGGGATCGTGATGTGTTCGAAGCACTTCACGTCGAGCAGCTCCACCGAGGTGAGGCGTGGGATCGCCTGGGCGCTGGCCGGCACGAGCAGCTCGACCAGCTTGGACGCGTCGGGAGCCTGCGCGACGACGAGATGCTCGAGCGCGCTCACGGGCGGCGCATCGCCCACCCGCGCGATCGCGAGCTGGGCCGCCGCGCCGGCCGCGATGGCGGCGCCGAGGTTGCTGCCCGCCTCGAACGCGCAACCCACGTTGGGGTCGAGGTTCGACCAGTCGCCGCTCTTGGTGTTGATGCCGTACTGGGTGATCACCCACATCACGTCGGCGGAGCACTCCGCCTTCGAACCCTTCGCCGAGAGCCGGCGGTAGGCGCGATCCGGGTACACGGACTGCATCGCCGCCAGCGCCGCGCGATCGCCGTCGGTCTCGCGTGGGCACAGCAGCAGCGACCCGGCGGGGTCGAATCCGCGAGGCGTGGCTCGGCTGGGCCGGCCGAGGCGCGTGCGCACACGATCGGCCACCTCGTCCCAGTCCTCCACCACGGTGACCGACACGGGCGCGCCGAGTGCGACGTGGCGGCTGGCGGCGTCGCTGGCGAGGTGGATCACCTGCTTGCCCAACCCGGTGGCGACGCCCGACTGGAAGGCCATCCACAACGGGTCGGTGACGGACCAGACGACGATCACCAGCTCGGCCTGCTGGAAGCTGGGGACGAGCTGGTCCTCCAGCACGCTGCCGCGGCGGTTGCCACCGAGGGCCGGGATGTCGACCGTGAACCCCGTCAGCGCCGACTGCAGCTCGCGGCCGATGGAGTAGGACAGCGAGCTGCCCTGGTCGAGCGCGACCGCGACGACTGGGGAGCTGGGCGCTTCCATGCCGTCACGCTACCGCGCCCGTCGCGACGGCCCGGCCGGTCATTGCCGTGGTGTGGAGCGCAGGTCGGCCTGCAGCTGCGGGCTGTCGCCCGAGCTCAGCGGGTGGCTCGCGGCCCACGTGTCGAGGAGGTGCAGCAGGTCGCGCGCGGCGGCCGTGCGCGTCGAGTTCAGTCCGTCGAGCGTCGGCCCGAACCCGTCCGCGCACGACTGGCGCAGCGACTCGAACAGCCCGTCCAGCTGGCGCAGCGCCATCTTGGCGCGGGCCTGCTGGTGCGCCGGCAGGTCGAACGCGTCGAGCAGCGAGGCGGCCTGGCCGCCACGGTCGGCGATCTTCTCGATCACCGGCGCAGGCATCGACAGGTTGATGCCGCCCTCGCTCGCGTCCAGGCGCACCTCGGGCACGCGGTCGCTGAACGTGTTCATGCCGAGCTGGGTGTTGTCGCTCCAGTTCTGCATCGTGTCCAGGATCGCCTTCACGAAGCCGGTGACATCGCCGATCGGGTGGCTGCGGCCGCCGCCGACGCGCTTGGGGATGACCACCGGCGCGGTGCCGTGATCGAGCGAGCTGGGCTGCAGGTCGAAGCCGAACGTGGGCCGGGTGGGGAACGCGTCGTCGAACAGGTGCATCGGGAAGTTGCTGGCGATGCCTCCGTCGCTGAACCAGGCGGGCACAAGCGCGATCGCCTCCGGGCGCCGCGCGTAGTCGACGAAGTGCAGCGGCACCGCGCTGATCAGGCCGGGGAAGCTGAGGCTGAGACGGGCCGCCACCACGACGGGCACGTCGGCCGGCTTGGGGAAGTGGCGCACGGTCTGCGCCGGGTGCAGCGGGCACTTCATCGAGATCGACCGCTTCACCCCGCCACCCTCGACCGAGCGCTCGGCGGCGGGGTTGTCTCCGTCGCCGTCGGTGGCCCGCATGTGGCGCACGACTTCGTCGGGGAAGTAGGTGGCGAAGCACGACTCGCACCAGAAGAAGGTGCGCGCCTCGAAGGGGAAGCGATGCGGCCGGCGCTGCGTGAGGTTCGTGGTCATCACCACCAGATCCACCTCGCGGTTGCGGCGCACCTCGGCGCGCTCGTAGGGCTTCAGCGCCAGCTCGCCGTCGTCGCCGACGACGCGGTCGTAGTCGGCGCGGCCCTCGGCACCCCACAGCTCGCCGAACGTGAGCGGCGGGCCGTCACCCGTGCCGTTCCCGGCGAGGTCGCGGAGGCGCAGGTGCATCCAGTCGGTCAGCGGCACCGGGCCGAGCGTGGAGTGCCCGTTGCAAATGCCGAACCCGTTGGCCGACATTCGCGCCTCGGCCTCCAACGCGGCGCGGTAGGTGGCGAAGCCGGCGCCGACGAGGATCGCCAGTGGTAGCCAGAGCAGGGCGACGAGCAGCGCCGAGCCCACGTCGAACGGGCCGGTGCCGGCGGCCTGCAGCAGCAACGCCAGCGCGACACCCGGGATCAGGGCCAGCACGGTGGCGATCAGGAACGATCGTGCGGCGAGCGACCACACCGTGCGGATCGCTGCCATCGCCTTGTGGCGCCTGGTGGCACCGGGCTCGACGAACGCCATCAGCAGGCGATGCATCGGCGCGGTGCGCTCGTCGGGCTGGAACAGCGAGGCGAGCTGGCTGCCCAGATCGGTGGGCAGCACACGCAGCTTCTCGAAGCTGCCCGTGGCGCGCCCGTGCTCGGCGGCGGCCACGAACGCCGCGGCGATGGCGCCGGCCGAGGCACCACCGACGCTGCGGAAGCGATACGTCTCCGCGAGGTGCACCGCGGCGCGCGGGTACACCACCCCGCTGGTGATGCCGCCCTTCATGATCAGGTCGCACTCGCGTGCCGGGACTGTGCTCATCGGAAGGACCTCCCGTGGCTGGCGTCGTGCGCACACGGTAGTCCCGCTGGTGAGGGGCACTGACCGGCCGGCCACTGGGATCGCCGCGATCCCAGTGGGAGCGAAGGGGTCGGCGCGATAGTCT
>CAYZFZ010000013.1:0-32552 GCA_964477795.1 uncultured Bifidobacterium sp. | reverse complement strand
AGCGCAGCTCGTGTGCCATGAGGATGACCTCACGGGCGAACGGGTCGAGCTGGCGCTTGGCGATGCGCTCGGTGAGGTTGATGACCGTCGACGGGTCGTCGACCATGCCGCTCCAGCGGATGTAGCCACCCATGATGCCGATGATGCGATCGTCGACCGACTCGTTGTGGGCGATCACCTTCGTGCTGGCCTCGAGCAGGCCGTTGATCTCCGTGTAGAACGCCTTCAGCCACATGCCCAGGTCGTCGGTGCCGGTGAACGGGCGGTGCAGGTACGGCATGCCCAGCTCGTCGTAGTTGTGCAGGTTGTGGGTGGCGGGGATGATGCTGACGACACAGCCGAACCCGTTCTCGCGCAGCCAGATGATCTCTTCCTGGCGGCGGACGCGGCGATGGTTGTCGCCGTAGCCACCCGGGCGCTCGCACACCGCGAGCTTGTCTTTCATGAACCACGTGAAGTTGCGCGGCGTGATGCCCAACGCCCACTTCCCGCGCAGCCTGGGAGGCATGAGCCTTCCTCCACGTGTCAGTACCAACGATGTGGGCGTCAGGTTACTCGCTGGCCGGGCGGTTCGGCGGGGCCGAGGGTCAGCCGCTGCCGGTGACGTTCGACCCTCCGGCCGGCACCGACCTCGGCGGCGAGCGCCTCGCCACGGGCGACCGCGAGGACGCGCTCGACCGTCGCCGCGTCGGGCGGGTGCGAGCCGGTGACCCAGCGCCGCACGGCCCGCCTGGCGAGCGCGACGGGCGCCGCCGCGAGCGCGCGGGCGTCGGTGGGATCGAGCTGGGCGGCAAGCGTGTCGAGCAGCTCGTCGTCGTCGCGGGCCAGCGCGGCCTGGCGGGCCAGGATCGGCACCGGGTCGCGCGAGGAGAGTTGGGCCATGAGGGGGAGCAGGTCGTGGCGGACGCGGTTGCGCAGGTGCCGCGGGTCGTCGTTGGACGGGTCGACCACCACGGGGAGGTCGAGCGCATCGCACAGGCCGGCGGTGTCGGCGCGGCGTAGCGCGAGCAGTGGGTGGTGCGGCCCGGGCCGCATCGCGGCGAGCCCGCTGGTGGATGCGCCGCGCAGGATGTTGACGAGCACGGTCTCGGCCTGGTCGTCGGCGGTGTGCCCGGTGAGCACGCCGGTGGGCAGCACCGCGTAGCGGGCGGCACGCGCACGTGCCTCCAGGTTCGGGCCGTCGCCGAGGTGCACCCGCTCGGCGCGGAAGGCGGCGCCGAGGCGCAGGGCGTTGGCGTGCACGATCTCGGCCTCCGCCGCCGAGCCGGCGCGCAGCCCGTGGTCCACGTGCACGGCCGTGACGGAGAGGCCGGCGGCAACTGCCAGCGCCATCAGCGCGGTCGAATCCGCGCCGCCGGAGACCGCGCAGGTGACCTCGCTGCCCGCCGGGGCGAACGTGCACCGCGGCAGCAACGCGGCGCACGGATCGAGGCCGGCGTGCGGCACCGCCGTCTCACCCATTCGCCGGCGCCGTCCGGGCGAGCCACTCCTGCGGTGCGCGGATCTCGGCGAGCGTCGGCAGTTCGTCGGGGCCCGCCCAGCACCGATCCACGGCCCGCTCGCCGCGGGTGGCCTCGATGGCGGCGATGAAGCGGCGGCCGGCGGCGTACTGCTCGAGCTTGGCTTCGATGCCGACGAGGCGCATCAGCAGCCGGTTCAGCGGGCTCGCCGCCCGCCGGCGCTCGCGCAGCACGCGCTCGAAGCGTTCGGCGTGAGGAACGAGCGAGCCTGCCGCGCGCGTCATGGTGACGTCGCCGTGGCCCTCCAGCAGCGACATCAGGCCGCCGATGCGCGCCATCACCGCCTTCTGCTCGGGGCTGGCCAGCAGGGTGGCCACACCGCCGTCGCGCACCTGCTGGCCGGCGTCGCGCCGCTCGCGCAGGGCGGCGCGTAGGCCCTCGGCGAGTGCCCCGGGGCTCGGGTCCGCGGCCTCGAGGCCCTGCTCCAGGAGCCCCGTGAAGTGGGCCCGCATCCAGGGCACGCCGGTGAACTGGGCGCGGTGGGTGAGCTCGTGGACGAGCACCCAGGTGCGGAACTCGTAGGGGTCGAAGCCGAAGCGCTGCTCCAGCGAGGCGAGGTTCGGGCCCACCAGGTACACCGCGTCGTCGGCCGCGTCCGAGCCGACGAGCAGGTCGTACTGCCCGAGCACGCGCGTGCTCATCCAGCCGAGCACCGCGCCCACTTGGGCGCCGGCAAATCCTCCGGCGAATGGGGTGCTGCCCGCGGCGTGTTGCCACTGCTGCATCACGGGGGTCAGCAGGGTGCGAAAGGAGGCGACGTTCGCGCGGATCCATGCCGCCCGGTCGATCAGCTGCACCCTGGCGGTGCCATCGGCCGAGCGCAGGCGCGTGACGGCTTCGATGCGATCTTCGATGTCGGCGGGTGCCTCGTGGGGTTCGCCGTCGAGGGCGAAGTCGCCGGACGGGCGGCGGGCCGCGATCCGGATGGCGATCTGCTCGGCGCGCTCCCAGTCGATCGGGCTCGCTGCCGGGCTCATGCGCCGCTCAGTCTTCTCGTTTGTGTCGCTTGCTGGGGTACTGCGGGGCGACGACCGCCTTCACGTAGCCGCCAACCAGGCCGACGACCAGGAGGAAACCGACGACTGTGAGAAGCGCACCCAGCCACCAGTGGAAGATCACTGCGAACATCGCGCCAGCGTAGCCAGTGGCGGTGGGGATGCAGCCAATTCCGTACCGACGCCGACTCGGCCGATGCCTCAGCCGATCGCGCCATCGCCGTCGAAGTCGTGCCCGAAGCAACGCTCGATCTTGGACAGCAGATCGGGCGGCATCTCGTCGTTCTGGCACTTGGCGGCGATGACCATGCGCAGCTCGGCGTGGAAGTCGTAGGCCTGCAGGCAGTCGAGGCAGCCACCCAGGTGGGCCTCGATCGCGGCGCGTGCGTCGTCGCCGATCTCGTGGTCGAGGAACGTCTCGAGTTCGCGGAGTGTGTCGTCGCAATCAGCCATTGGTGGGTTGGGGGTCGGGCTCAGGCGCAGGCGTGAGCATTCCTCGATCGGTCGCGAAGTCCAGCAACGCCTTCTGCATCGCTTTTCTTCCACGGTGAAGCCGCGACATCACCGTACCGATCGGAATCTCCAGCATGTCGGCGATCTCCCGGTAACTGAACCCCTCGACGTCCGCGAGCAGCACCGGGATGCGGAACGACTCCGGCAAACCCTCCAGCGCCGCCTTCACGTCGTCGTCGGCGAACAGCTCGAACAGGGTGTCCTCGGCGCTGCGGCTGGCGGTGTCGATGCCGCTGATCCGCTTGTAGAGGTACAGGTCCTCGATGTCGCCGAGGTCGGTCTCCTGCACCCGCCGCTGCTTGGCCCGGTAGCTGTTGATGAACGTGTTCGTGAGGATGCGGAACAGCCATGCCCGCAGGTTCGTGCCCTCCGTGAACGACGAGTACCCGCGGTAGGCGCGCAGGTAGGTCTCCTGCACCAGATCCTCGGCGTCTGCCGTGCTGCGCGTCATGCGCAGCGCCGCGCTGTAGAGCTGCGGGGCGTACTGCATCGCCTCGGTCGCGAACTCGCGCTGGTCAGCCATCAGCGGCACGATACCCCAGGCCGTCGCGCCCCAACCGGGCGCCCACCGGGCCCACCCATGCGGGTGCAGTGTCGGGTGCGCTCCGTGCCGGTGTCCATGCTTGCGCTGGGTACGCCGAGCAGCGCGATCCGGCAAATTCCGGCAGCTCTGGCGGGTCAGAGTTCGGACTGGTGGGCGCTGACGAAGGTGTCGACGGATGTGACGAAGCGCTCGAGCATGTCCGCGAGGACGGGAAGCTCGGCGCGGCGGTACTGCTTGACGATGAACGTCAGCAGCTCCTCGCGCCGGGTGGCCACGGACTCGAACATCGCCTGGCCCACGTCGGTGATGACGACGTACACCACCCGGCCATCGTCCGAGCTCTGCCGGCGTTCCGCGAGGCCGGCGTTGACGAGGCGTTGGACCGCGCGCGTCGCCGTCGACGGGTCGACGCGCAGCGCCTCGGCGAGCTCGCTCATGCGCCACTCGGGCTTCAGCGCGAGCAGATCGAGCGTGTCCATCTGGCCCTGCTCGATGGACTCGTCGTCGCTGCCGTACAGGTAGTCGCGGATGGCCGACGTGGAGGAACCGCGGCGGATCTCGCGCCACGCGAGGCCGATGCGCACGGCGAGGTCGTAGACCTCGCGGTGACGAGGATCGGTGGGAACGGCCGACATGGGTGGCGTTAGGGTACCCACGATGGACGACCCCATCAGCAACCCTGCTGCCACATCGGTGGGCGACGGGTCCGGCGCGCAGCGGGTGCCGACCCCGCTGGACGCGCTGCAGGTGATGGCATCCAGCGACGCGATGCTCACGCCCACGCTGCGCCACGTGGAGATGTACACGATGCGCGGGCTACTGACGCTGCTGTGGCACGAGCCGGCGGAGGGCGTGGAGGTGCAGCCGGGCGCGCTCGTGCTGTGCGGCGGCGCGATGGGCGGCCTGCTCGGCCCAGGCGATGCGCTGTACCAACGGCTCGGCGAGGAGTGGTCGCGCCGCGGGGTCGCGGTCCTGCGGGTCAGCTACCGGCGCCCCAACGATCTCGACCTGTGCTGCGTCGACCTCGCCGCCGCGGTGCAGTTGGCGATCGGTGGTGCCGGCGCCGACAGGGTGGTGCTGATGGGCCACAGCTTCGGTGGCGCCGTCGCGGTGAGGGTGGGCGTCGGGCTCAACGAGATGGTCGCCGGCGTCGTGACGTTCGCCACCCAGTCCGCCGGGTGTGAGGTGGCGGGTGGGCTCGGCGACACGCCGCTGCTGCTGTTCCACGGTGAGCGCGACGAGCTGCTGCCGATCGAGGCGAGCGAGATGGTGAGCATGATCGCCGGCACCGGCGAGATCGTCCGCCTGCCGGGCGACGGGCACCTGCTGGCCAAGAGCGACGACGTCATCTGGGAACGATTGGAGGAGTTCCTGCCGCCGCTGATCCTGCGCGCTCCGCACGGCTGAACGCTTCCGGGCGGTTCCGCGGGCGGCGGTAGTCTGCGCCGATGCGACAGCCGGTGTGGTTCCTCGTCCCTGCAGTGCTCGGTGCGGTCGTGTCGGTCGCGGCGTGCTCGGACGACGGTGGGTCGGTCGCGGTACCCACCACGACGGTGGCCGCCACCGTCTGCGTGACGACGCCACCGGCCGACGGGCGGCTGGTGCACGTCACCCTCGACGACGTGGTGGGCGGCTTCGGCAGCCTCGGCTCGCGTTCGAGCAGCGGCCTCACGCCCGGCGTCGTGCGCGTGGAGCTGGAGGCCGACGAGGAGAACGCGACGCAATCGTCGGTGCGCATCCTGCTCGGCGACGTGCAGGTCGCGTCGATCGACGGCGTGCCCGCCGGGCAGACGTGTGGCATCGACCTGCAGGTGGAGGTGGGCACCTACCGGATCGTCGACGACGCCGGCGACCACGACGTGGAGTTCGAGGTGGAAGCCGGCTGAGCCGGCGCCCTCAGCTCTTCGGCAGCGACTGCTTGGCCTTGTCCACCAGGTGGGCGGGCAGCACGTCGTAGTGGTCGTGCTGCATGGTGAACGTGCCGCGGCCGCCGGTGATGGAGCGCAGGTCGATCGCGTAGTGCTGCAGCTCGCTGGCCGGCACCAGCGCCTCGATCTCCTGCTCGCCGTGGCCGACCGCGTTGGTGCCCTGCACCCGGCCGCGCCGGGACGTGATGTCGCCCATCACGTCGCCCTGGTATCCACCGGGCACCACCACACTCAGCAGTGAGACCGGTTCCAGCACCACCACGCCGGCGGCGGCCATGGCATCGCGGAAGCCCATCGCCGCCGCGGTCTTGAAGGCCATGTCGCTGGAATCCACCGAGTGGTACTTGCCGTCGTGGCACTCGACCGCGACGTCGACGACGGGGAAGCCGTGCACGCCACCGCGCACCATGGCCTCCTCGATGCCGGTCTGCACCGAGCCCATGAAGTTGCGCGGGATGGCGCCGCCGACCACGGCGTCGGTGAAGCGGAAGCCCTCGCCGCGGCCGAGCGGCGCGACGCGCAGGTTGACGACGGCGAACTGGCCGTGGCCACCGCTCTGCTTCTTCAGCTTGCCCTCGGCGGCGGCGGGCCCGTTGATCGTCTCGCGGTACGCGACGCGGACCTCCGCAGTGTCGACGTTGACACCGAACTTGCGGGCCATGCGCTCGAGCGCGACCGTCACATGGGTGTCGCCGATGCCGCGCAGCACGGTCTGGTTCGTCTCGTCCACGCGCTGCACCCACAGCGACGGGTCTTCCGCCTGCAGGCGGCCGAGCGCGTTGCCCATCTTGTCGTCGTCGGCCTGCGTGTGGGGCACGATCGCGACGCCGTACTGCGGTGCCGGGCGCGGCGGCCCGACCACCTTCACCGGGCTGCCCTTCGGTGCCAGCGTGTCGGCGGTGTGCGTGTTGGCCAGCTTGGCCACGGCGGCGATGTCGCCGGCGGCGACCTCGGTGGCGGGCAGCTGCTCCTTGCCGCGCAGCACGAGCAGCGCGTGCAGGCGCTCCTCGCCACCGTTGGAGCTGTTGAGCAGGCGATCGTCCACGCGCACGGCACCGGACAGCACCTTGAACAGCGAGAGCTGGCCGATGTACGGATCGGCGATCGTCTTGAACACGTAGGCGAGCGGCTTGCCGGCGGCATCGGCGGCGACGGGCACGACCGCGTCGCCTGCCTCCACCTGCATCGGGCGGTCCGCAGGCGACGGCCCCAGCTCGCAGATGAAGTCGGCCAACCGATCGACCCCGACACCCGTGACCGCGGAGCCGAGCAGCACCGGGAACTCGACGCAGTCGAGCACCTCGTGGGCCAGCGTGCGCTCGAGCTCGGCCACCGACGGCACGTCGCCGGACAGGTAGCGCTCGAGTTGGTCGTCGTCGCCGGAGACGATCTCCTCCAGCAGCGCGTCGTGCAGGGCGTGCTCCTCGGCGGCGACGTCGTCGGGCATCGGCTCGGTGTGGTGGCGGCCGCCGGGCTCGTAGTCGAGCGCGGTCTCCGACAGCACGTCGGCCACGCCGTGCAACGAACCGGCTTCCCCGAGAGGCAGCTCGAGCGGGGTGATGCCGGCGCCGAATGCTGCCTTCAACTGGTCGAGCACGGAGTGGAAGTCGGCGCGCTCCTTGTCCTCCTTGCTCACGAAGATCATGCGCGGCAGGCCCAGTGCGGCAGCCTTGCGCCACAGGCGCTCGGTCTGCACCTCGACACCCTCCACCGCGCTGACCACGAACACGGCGAGGTCGGCGACGGACAGGGCCGCATCCACCTCACCCTCGAAGTCGAGGTAGCCGGGTGTGTCGAGCAGGTTGACCTTGAACTCGGTGCCGTCTTCCGTCTTCCATTCGAAGGGGGCGAGCGACAGCGACAGCGACATCCGTCGCTTGATGCTCTCCGGCTCGGTGTCGAGCTGGCTGGTGCCGTCGTCCACCCGGCCTGCCCGAGGGACCGCACCGGCACGGACCAGCAGCGCTTCCGCCAGCGTGGTCTTGCCGGCTCCGCCGTGGCCCACGAGGGCAACGTTGCGGATGCGATCGGTCGGGTAGCTCTTCACGACGGACCCTCCCCATTTCGGGATCAAGGCAACACTCGGGTTGTTGCTCGCTGCGACGGTAGCCCCTGCTCAGCCACGACGTGCAGGGACCTTCGGCCCTGCGTGCGGCACGCCGGTGGCTCGGGAGCGTGGCGACTGCCGCCGCGGCGGACGTGGAGCCCAAGAGGAGAATCGAACTCCTGACCTACGCATTACGAGTGCGTTGCTCTACCGACTGAGCTACCTGGGCGCAGGCAGCAATGCTAGCGGTCTGCCGTGCGCGCCCCCACCCCGTTCTGCCGCGTGCCGCGGGGCCGGCGGCCGGGTGCCGGCGGTGCTCAGACGGACGGCAGGTCGAGCAGCAGCGCCTGCAGCAGCAGCGTCTCGTTGGGGTTGCGGTCGAGCGCGTCGAGCGCCTCGTGGATCCGTTGCACGGCCTGCACGGCGGCATCCGATCGGGCCATGCGCTGCTGCACGAGTGCATCGCGGTACGCGCCGGCCATCACGCCGAGGCCGCTGCGCAGCTCGTCCACCCGGTGCCGGCGCAGCTCGCGCTTGTGCCGCTCCTCCAGCTGCTTGCGGCCGCTGCCGCGCTCGCCGACGGCCGCGACCCGGGCCTCCAGCGCTGCTGCTTCCTCTGCCTGCCGCGCCGCCATCGGCGCGGCCGCGGCCTCGATGAGCGCGTGCAGCTCGTTGCACAGCGCGACGACGTTGCTGCCCGTACCGTCCAGCCGCCCGGGCACGGAGGCGAACGCCTCGCGGCGGGCCATCAGGCCGGGGTCGGTGGCCAGCACCCGGGCGCGGGTGAGGTTGCCGCCGGCAGCCGTGGCGACCTGCTGGGCCACCTCGGCGGTGGCGCCCTCGGCGATGAGCACGTCGCGGATGGACGAATCCGGGATGCTCGCGAACTCGATGCGCACGCACCTCGACGCCACCGTCACCAGCTCGGGCGGCACCTGGTCGGCGAGGACGATGAAGATCGCGCTCGCCGGCGGCTCCTCGATCGTCTTCAGCAGCCGCGCCGCGCCCTCGGCCTCCAGCAGGTGGAACTCGTGCAGCAGCATGATCTTGCGGCTGCCCTCGGTGGGGGCCAGCGAGGCGTTGCGGATGATCTCGGTGACCTGATCCTTGGAGATGCGAGCGCCGGTGCGCTCCACCTCGCGCACGTCAGGGTGCTCGCCGGCGAGTGCCAGGCGGGCATCGCGCGACTCGGGGTCGTCGTGGCCCGTGAGCAGCAGCGCCGCGAACGCGCGGGCGGCCTCGTGCTTCGTGCTGCCCGCCGGGCCGACGAACAGGTACGCGTGCACGGGCGCGGCCGCGGCGCGGGTGAGCTGGTCGACCGCGCGCGGCTGGCCGATGACGCCGTCCCACACCGACCTGGCGTACTCGGCGAACATCAGATGCCCAGCCGTTCCTGCACCGCCTGGCGGATCGCGCGGCCGACCGCGTCCAGCGACTCGGCCCCGTCGATGGTGACCCACCGCTCCGGCTCGTCGATCGCCATCTGGCGGAACCCGTCGCGCACTCGGCGGTGGAACTCGACGCCCTCGCGCTCGAAGCGATCCAGCTGGCGGCCGCGCATGCGCCGCTCGAGCACCTCCGGCGGCGTGTCGAGCAGCAGCACCAGATCGGGCCAGTGGTCGCCGACCGCCCACTCGTTGAGCCGGCGCACCTCGGCCAGCGGCAGCTCGCGGCCGTACCCCTGGTAGGCGAGTGTGGAGTACACGCTGCGGTCGCTGACGACGTGGCGGCCGGTGGTGAGCGCGGGGGCGACGATCTCGTCGATGTGCTGCGCCCGGTCGGCGGCGGTGAGCAACGCCTCGGCGCGGTGGGAGAGGTTGGTGACCGAGGTGTCGTGCAGGATCGTGCGGATGCGCTGCCCGATGGCGGTGCCGCCGGTCTCGCGGGTGAGGACCGCGCCCAGCGCCTCCGCCAGGCGCGCCGCGTGGGTGCTCTTCCCGCACCCTTCCGCGCCCTCGAGCGTGATGTAGCAGCCGGTCGACATATCCGGGGCACCATACCCAGCACGGCGCGCTACTCTGTGAATGAGATACCAATCCCGATATGTGAGATCACCATGTGGATCGTCGTCACGATCGTCGCCGCCGGCTTCCAGACCGCACGCACCGCCCTGCAGCACCGGCTGCGCGCCCTGCTGTCGGTCAGCGGCGCCGGCTTCGTGCGCTACGTCTACGGGGCGCCGCTCGCCGGGCTGGCCGTGCTCGTGGCCCGGTCGGCAGGCGTGGAGTGGCCGCACATCGCCGCCCGCTTCTGGCCGACGATCCTGGCCGGCGGCCTCGGCCAGATCCTGGGCACGATCTGCCTCATCCGGGCGTTCGACGCCCGCGACTTCGCGGTCGGCACGGTGTTCGCCAAGACCGAGGTGGTGCAGGTCGCCCTGCTCTCATGGGTGCTGCTCGGCGAGTCGTTGCGCTGGGGCGGCTGGGTCGGTGCAGGTGTGTGCATGGCGGGCGTGGCCCTGCTGGCGACGAGGGGGCAGCGTCTGACGTGGACGGCGATCCGCCAGCCGGCGGCGCTGTACGGGCTGGCCGCGGGCGGGCTGTTCGGGCTGGCGTCGATCGGGATCCGCGCCGCCACCCAGGCGCTCGACGGAGGCCCGGTCGTGATGCACGCGATCGTCACCCTGGCCGTGATGAACACGATGCAGACGATCGTCCACGGCGGGTACCTGGTGGCCCGCGAACCTGGACAGGTGCGCCTCTCGCTGGTGCACTGGCGGTCGAGTGCCGTGGTCGGCGTGCTCAGCGTGTGCGGCTCGGCCGGCTGGGCGCTCGCACTGGCGCTGGAGAACGCGGCCAAGGTGCGCACGCTCGGCCAGGTCGAGCTGCTGTTCACGTTCGCCGTGTCCAGGTGGCTGCTGAAGGACCGCCACACCCGCGCCGAGCTCGCCGCCAGCGCGCTGGTCGCCCTCGGCGTCCTGACGGTCGTCGTCGCCGGCTGACCCGGCTGCCTGCCCGCCAGTGCGAGTGTCTCATCCCCGGTCGGAGTGTGTGGCCTCAATCGAGTGGGTACTCGCACCCCGGGGTGCGAGTGCCCACTCGATTGAAGGCTGGTACTCGCACTGGTGGCGTGGCACTCGAGTCGGGGACGGCTGGCACTCGGACCGGGCTGGACCCGCTGCGCCTCACAGGTCGATGTCGGGCCACTCCGAGGCCGGTACCGGCGCACCCGCGGCCTTCTTGGCCGGGGCCTTCTTCGCTGCCGACTTCTTCGCAGCTGACTTCTTCGCCGGTGCTGACTTCTTCGCCGGGGAGGCCTTCTTTGCTGCGGCCTTCTTGGTTGCCGCAGCCTTGCGGGCGGGGGCGCCGCCCTTCTCGATGATCGCCTCGCGGCGGATCGCGAGCAGCTCGTACGCCCGCTCGGGCTCCATCGCGTCGAGGCGGTCGCCCTTCGACAGCGACGCGTTGGTCTCGCCATCGGTGACGTACACACCGAACTTGCCGTCCTTGGCCACCACCGCCTTGCCGCTGACGGGGTCGGTGCCGAACTCGCGCAGCGGGCCCTTGGCGGCCATGTTGGCGCCACCGCCACGGCGGAACACCTTCGGCTGGCTGAAGATGGAGAGCGCGTCGGCGAGCGTGATCGTGAGCAGCTGCTCCTCGTTGGCGATGTTCCGGAAGTCCTTGCCCTTCTGCACGTACGGGCCGTAGCGGCCGTTGTTGGCGACGATCGTCTGGCCGTCGGCCGGGTCGACGCCCAGCGTGCGTGGCAGCTGCAGCAGCTCCTTGGCCTCGGCGATCGTGAGCCGCTCGAAGACCATCGTCTTGAACAGGCTCGCCATCTTCGGCTTCTCCAGACCGGGCGGCAGGTTGTCGGGCGCACCCCACTGCACGTACGGGCCGTAGCGGCCGTTCTTCGCGTACACCGGGTAGCCGTCGATCTCGCCGATCGGCTCGTCGCTCTTCGGTGCGGCCAGCAGCTTCAGCGCGACCTCGACCGTGAGCTCGTCGGGCGTGAGGTCGTCGGGCACGCTGGCGGTGTCGTCGCCGCGCTTCACGTATGGCCCGTACTTGCCGGGCTTCACCACGATCTCGTTGCCCTCGGGGTCGAGCCCGATCGGGAACGTGTTGATCTCGGCGGCGTCGATGTGGTCGAGGTTCTCTGCCACGAGCCGCTTGAGCCCGGGCATCGCATCGGCGGCGGCCAGGTCGTCGTCGGAGCCGAAGTAGAAGTGCTCGAGCCAGGCCTGCTTCTTCAGTTCGTTGCGGGCGATCGCGTCGAGGTCTTCGTCGATGCGGGCCGTGAACTTGTAGTCGACGAGATCCTCGAAGTGGCGCTCCATCAGGCCGACGACGGCGAACGCGGTCCAGGTGGGCACGAGCGCCTGGCCCTTCTTCCACACGTAGCCGCGATCCTGGACGGTCTGGATGATGGACGCCCAGGTGGACGGGCGGCCGATCTCCAGCTCGTCGAGCCGCTTCACCAGCGATGCCTCGGTGTAGCGGGCCGGCGGGACGGTGGCGTGCCCGTTGGGGGTGAGCTCGGCGACGGGCACGGGCTGGCCGACGGTGAGCGGCGGCAGCAACGCCTCCTTGTCCTCGTCGTCGCTGTCGTCGGTGCTCTCCACGTACACCTGGCGGTAGCCGGGGAACGTGATCGTGGTGCCGCTGGCGGCGAACTCGCAGTCCGCATTGCCGTCGGCGGTGGCGATCGCGCCGAGGCGCAGCGAGACGGTGGTGCCCGTGGCGTCGGCCATCTGGGTGGCCAGCGTGCGCTGCCAGATCATCCGGTAGAGCGACAGCTCCTGGCCGTTGAGCTCATTGCCCAGCGACTCGGGCGTACGCAATGGGGTCGTCGGGCGGATGGCCTCGTGCGCCTCCTGTGCGTTCTTGCTCTTGCTGGAGAACTGGCGCGGCGCGGGCGACAGGAACTTCTGCCCGTAGCCGCGCTGCACCTCGGCGCGCACGGCGGCGATGGCCTCGGCCGACAGTGCCACGCTGTCGGTACGCATGTAGGTGATGTAGCCACGCTCGTAGAGACCCTGGGCGATGCGCATCACCTGGGCGGCACCGAGGCGCAGCTTGCGCCCGCCCTCCTGCTGCAGCGTGCTGGTCATGAACGGTGCCTTGGCGCTGCTGCGGTACGGCTTCTCCTCCACCGAGCGGACCGTGAAGTCGGCGGTGGCCAGCGCGGTGGCGAGCGACCGGGCCCGGGCCTCGGGGACGACGACGACGTGCTGCTTCGGCTTGCCGTCGCTGGTGAAGTCCTTGCCGGTGGCCACCTTGGTGCCGTCGAGCGCGACGAGCGTGGCGGTGAACGACGGGACGGTGCCCGTCTGCAGGTCGATGTCCCAGTAGCCGGCGGTGACGAACGCCATCCGCTCGCGCTCGCGCTCGACGATCAACCGCACGGACGGGCTCTGCACGCGGCCGGCGCTGAGCCCGCGGTTCACGCGCCGCCACAGGACGGGAGACACCTCATACCCATAGAGGCGGTCGAGCAGGCGGCGGGTCTCGGCTGCATCCACCAGGCCGTAGTCGAGGCCGCGCGGGTTGGCAACGGCATGGTCGATCGCGCTCTTGGTGATCTCGTGGAACACCATCCGCTTCACGGGGATCTTGGGCTTCAGGTACTCGAGCAGGTGCCAGCTGATGGCCTCTCCCTCTCGATCCTCATCCGTCGCGAGGTACAGCTCGCTGGCGTCCTTCATCGCCGCCCGCAGGTCTTTGACCACGTCTTTCCCGCGCACCGTGAGCTCGTACGTGGGTTTGAACCCGTTGTCGACATCGATCGACAAGCCCTTGCTGGGCAGGTCGGCGACATGGCCCACCGAGGCGCGCACGTCGAACCCGGCGCCGAGGAACTTGGCGAGGGTCTTCGCCTTCGCAGGCGATTCGACGATGACGAGTGGCTTGGGCATTGGTGCGCATCCCTACGTGACGCGACCCCTGGTTGTCAAGGCGCGGCAACCGCCGCGACGTCAGACCGGGGTGACGTCGTGCTCCGGCTCGTCGGTGCCGGTGAAGTCGTCGTACTCCTCGCCGATGGTGCCGGCGGCCTGCGCGCCCGGGTGGGCGCCCTCGACGTTGAGGTGCGGCAGGATGCGGTCGAGCCACCTGGGGATCCACCAGTTGCGGGCGCCGAGCAGCTCCATCGTCGCCGGCACGAGCACCATGCGCACGATGGTGGCGTCGACGAGCACGGCCACCGCCATGCCGAGACCGAACAGCTTCAGCGAGCGATCGTCGCCCAGCGCGAACGCCGAGAACACGCACACCATGATGATGGCGGCGGCGGTGATCACCTTGGCCGTGACGGCGAGGCCGTCGGCGACCGCGGTGGCGTTGTCGCCCGTGCGGTCGAACTCCTCCTTCATGCGCGAGAGCAGGAAGACCTCGTAATCCATCGACAGGCCGAACACGATCGCGAACAGCATCATCGGCGCCCACGCCTCCACCGGGCCAGGCTTGTCGACACCGATCAGGCTGAGACCCCAACCCCACTGGAAGATCGCCACGATCACGCCGTACGCCGCGCCCACGGAGAGCAGGTTCATGACGACGGCCTTCAGCGGCACGAGCAGGCTGCGGAACACCACCATCAGCAGCAGGAAGCTGAGCACCAGCACCGCGCCGATGAGCAGCGGCAACCGGCCGGCAAGATAGGAGGAGAAGTCGATGCCGCTGGCGGTGAACCCACCGACCTTCACGTCCACGCCGGTGGCGGGGATCACGTCGTCACGCAGGCGGGTGACGAGATCGGCTGTCGCCTCGTCCTGCGGTGCCGTCTTCGGGTACACGGTCCATGCCCACGTCGAGTTGCCGATGTCGAAGCCAGGCGTGGCAAACGCGACGTTGGGGTCGGCGACGAGCGCCGAGTCGACCACGGCCACCGATGCGGCGTTCGCGGCCGGATCGGTGCTCACCAGGAACAGCGGACCGTTGCTACCGGGGCCGAAGCTGTCGGCGAGCGTGTCGTACGCCTGGCGCACGGTGGTCTCCTTGGGCTGGTTGCCCTCGTCGCTGAACCCGAGGCGGATGCTGAACAGGGGCAGCGCCAGCGCGATCAGCAAGCCGGCGGCAGCCAGCAGTGCCGGCCACGGCCGGTGCTGGATGAAGCGGCTCCACTTGTACCAGCCACGCTCCTCGCGGGGCTTCTCCGCCCGGTGGGGCAGCGGCTTGCGCAGCGCCCGGCCGAAGGGCAGGTAGCCGACGATCATCACGAGGACGGCGCCGAGGAAGCCGATGCCGAGCAGCGGCCCGAGGTTGTCGACGATCACGCCGACGATGCCGCAGGCGACCACGAGCGCCACCGCGGTTGCGGCGGCGCGGGTGGTGGTGTGGATGCGCGTGCCGGTGAGACCCAGCAGCGCGGGCAGCAGGGTGATGGAGGCGATCATCATCACCAGCACGCCGGTGGCACCGGCGACGGCAAGGCCACGCACGAACGAGAGCCCCATGATGAACAGGCCGAGCAGCGAGATGATGACCGTGATGCCGGCGAAGATGACGGCGCGGCCCGACGAGTCGACCGCGGCGATCGTCGCCGTCTCGGGATCTTCACCCATCGCGAGGTGCTCTCGATATCGACTGACGATGAACAGCGCGTAGTCGATGCCGACGCCGAGGCCGATCATCGCCGCCATCTGTGGGCCGAACTCGGGGATCGAGAACACCTGCGAGGACAGTCCCACGATGGCCATCGCAACGCCGAGACCGGTGACGGCGGTACCGATCGGGAGACCCATCGCGACCACCGAGCCGAACGCGATCAGCAGGATGATGACCGCGGCGAGGATGCCCAGGATCTCGCTCGCCGGGAACTCGAACTTCTGGAAGACCTGGCCGCCGTAGTCGATGTCGAGCCCGTCGACCTTCACCTCGTCGCCCAGCGCGATGATCTCGTCGGCCAGTTCCTTGGTGGCCGCCTGATCGCGCCGGCTGACGGTGAGCTGCGCGAACGCCACGTCTTGGCCGAGCTTGTTCGCCGGGCTGCCGGCGAGGCTGATCTGCTTGGCGCCTTCGGGCGAGTACGGGCTGACGACCTTCACGCCCTCGATCGCATCGACCTTCACGAACAGCGCATCCATCGCCGCCTGCACGTCGGGATCGTTGATCCCCTGCGGCGCGGTGAACACGATGGACGCGGGGAAGCCCGCGTCTTCCTTGTTGCCCGAGTTCGTGAACGCGTCCTGCACCTGCTTCGACTCGCTGTCGGGCTGGTTGAAATCGGTGTGGTAATCGGTCCCGACGGCGCCGCTCAGCGCGTTGAGGCCGATGAGGATCGGCAACCAGATCGCGAAGACCATGATCCAACGCTTGCGAAAGCTGAAGCGCGCGAGTCGTGCGAGCATGACGTTCCTCCCGGGGCGGCCGATCGGGGACGACCGTCCGGGCGCGACGCTACCGTTGCGCCCATTGACGAGTCATGTGACATGCGCCTCGGGTGGACCGACGAAGCGTTGACGCATTGGCGCGATGTCGGCTCGCCGGTCACCGCCGGCCGGGTCAGCCGTCTCGACCGTGGTTGGAGCAGCGTGCTCGTGTCGCTCGACGAGCCGCCGGTGAGGATCCGCAACATCGGTGCCGACGTCGCGGTGGGCGACTTCGTGGTGTTCGGCGAGGACGAGGAGCGCGTCGAGCACGTGCTCGAGCGCCACAGCGCGTTCGTGCGCAGGGCCTCCTTCGAAGGGAACCGTGCCGAGGCGCACACCATCGCCGCCAACATCGACGTGGTGATGCTGCTGCACGGCCTCACCTCGCCGCCGAACCGGCGGCGACTGGAACGTGAGTTGGTGCTCGCCTGGGACAGCGGCGCGCGGCCGGTGGTGGTGCTCACCAAGGTCGACCTCGTGGACGAGTCGCGGTCGACGGTCGATGCGCTCCATGAGGTCGCTCCCGGCGTGGACATCCGCATCGCGAGCGGCATCACCGGCGATGGCGTGGACGCGCTGCGCACCTACGCCGCCGACAACGCCACGATCGCGCTGCTCGGTGCCAGCGGCGTCGGCAAGAGCACGCTCGTCAACGCGCTCGTCGGCCACGGGAGGATGACGACCGGCGACGTGCGCGAAGGCGACCAGCGCGGCCGGCACACCACCACCGCGTCGGAGCTGATCCGGCTCGTCGACGGTGGCTGGCTGATCGACACACCCGGTGTGCGTGCAGTGAGCCTGTGGAGCAGTGGGCGCGGCATCGAGCACGCCTTCGCCGACGTGTTCGAGCTGATGGATCACTGCCGGTTCCGCGACTGCAAGCACGAGGACGAGCCCGGCTGCGCCGTCAACGCGGCGGTGGCCGACGGGCGGCTCGACCCGCGGCGGCTGGAGAGCATGAAGGGTCTCGTAGCCGAGGAGGCCGCGCTGGAAGCCGAGCAGCGCGCGCAGGAGAAGGCGCTCGACAAGCGAGGCGTGCGCAAGCCCAAGCCCGTGCCCCGGCGCTGACTGTGCCCCGGCCGCGAGGCCGTGCCCGGCGCTGACTGTGCCCCGGCCGCGAGGCGGTGCCCCGGCGCTGAGCGGTTTCACGGCGTGGCCGGATGGTGTACACGGCCGGATTGCGTGCTGTGGCCGGCGACCTCCCCATCGCCGACCACAGCAGCATCCCGCTCGAGCACCCCGGGGGGAGGGTGCTCCCCGAGGCGGTGGGCGCCCTCCCGTCGGGGCACCCACCGCCCGGTGGGGGAACGCTGCCGTGCAGGTCATCTATCGGTGACTGCCCGGTCGTTCTGAAGGCCAAGAGCACTGGGCCGCGACGTCCTTGCACTTTTCGCGGAGTTTCTTTCGCGGCGCCGCCGGCACACCCTGGGGCCGGTTCGGCGCCGGCGCCCGCCGGGCTCAGCGGTGGTCGACCGAACGGCCGGCGCTGCTGACCACGGAGATCGCGCGGTCCAGCCCGGTAGCCGCGAATCGTGCCAGCAGGCGCCCGGTGGTGCAGACGATCACCAGATCGCCGCCGTCCTCGCGGGCGCGCCCGGCCCCACCCAGCAACATGCCCAGGCCCGAGTCGTCGAGCACGCTCACACCGTCCAGGTCGACGAACACCGTGTCGCCCCGATGGTGTGAGGTCGCGCGCACGAGCTGATCTCGGAAGTAGGGAAGGGTCGCGAGGTCGATCTCGCCACTCACCTGCAGCACGGGCAGCGGGCCCTGGAGCGTGAGTGAGCAGATCAGTTCCATGACACGCGGAGGCTACCGCGATCGCTGCGAGGGTCACGGCGGCGGTGACGGTGGCTCCAGCGCCATCGTCACCGCCGCCGTCAGCTCGATGGCGGGGACCAGGGCGCCGACGAGCGGCACGTCGGTGGGGTCGGTGTAGGCGACGACCGCCGTGACGGTGCCGCCGTGTTCGGAGACCCGCACCGACAGCGGCCGCAGCGCGACTGCCCGTTCCGCGGCGGCGACACCGGCCGACGCGTCGGCCGACACTGCGGCGGCGCGGGCCGCCTCGCGAGCGGCGAGCTGCACCGCCAGTTGGTTGCGACCGACGACCGCCACCTGGACGACGGCGAACAGCAGCAGGCACACCAGCGGCATCGCGAGCGCGAGCTCGACGGTGGCCTGACCCGTGTCGCGCCTGCCTCCGCGGCTGCGGTCGTGGTCGCGAGCCATCAGAACTTGTCCATGACGGCGTCGATGATCCGGTCGAACAGGCGGCCGATCTTGCCCGCGCCGCCGCCGGTGGTGGCCCAGCCGACGACGAGCAGCGCGACCAGCGCTGCGCCGAGCAGGACGAGGGCGTACTCGGTGGTGGCCTGGCCGTCCTCCTCCTGCCACAGGAGCCGGGCGTGGATGCGTGCCATGAGTGGGTACATGTGAGGGACCTCCAGGAGGGACAGATGTGTCGTACGGGTGATGGGGTCACCGGTGCAGTGACGACAGGGCTGCGAGCAGCAAGGGGACCACGGCGAGGAGGACGAACGCGGGCAAGGTGCACAGCACGAGCGGTAGCGACATGCGCACGGGCAGCTGGCGGGCGAGCGCATCGGCATTGCGGCGGCGCAGCTGGCGGGCCTCGGCGGCAAGCCGCTCGAGCACCGGTGCCAGCGGTTGGCCGTAGCGGTCGGCGGCCGCGAAGCAGTCGGCCAGCGGTGCGGCGGTGGCGCCCAGCATCGCCGGCAGCGAGGCGAGCGCGTCGGCGAAGCGTTGCCCACCCCGGGTGCGCTCGACCACGTCCGCGAACGCAGGCCGCACGACCTGCGGGAGGTGCGGGAGCGCGACCTCCAGCGCTGCCGACGGCAGGTAGCCGGCACGCACGGCGAGGACGATGCTCTCGATCGCGTCCGGGTAGGCGCGCTCGATCGCCCGCTGGCGGCCGCGCGCACGCGGGCGGTGGGCGACCGGCGGGGGTGGCGCGACATCTCGCCGCCCGCGCGGGCGCAACGCCGTGGCCGCGAGCACGGGGATCGCCGCCGAGAGCAGGGCGACGATCATGTGGCCACCCGGCTGACGATGCGCCGCATCCACCACCAGCCGGCGAGGTTGGCGACGCACCCCAGGGCAGCGCTGGAGAGCCCGACCGGGCTGACGAGCGCCGAGCGGAACGAGCGGCTGGAGAGGGTGCTCCAGCCGGCGAAGGCGAGCGGCACGCCGGTGAGCACGCGTGCGCTGAACCGCGCCTGCGCACTGTGCGCCTGCGCCTCGCCGCGCACGGCTGCCCGCTCGCGCAGCAAGCTGGAAGCGGCATCGATCGTCGCCGCCATCGGGCCTCCCACGGCCCGCGCGGCCGCGATCGCGTGGAGGACGACCGCTTCGTCGGGATGCGCCGCGCACGCCCCGGCGATCGATGTGAGTGAGCTCGAGGCCGTGATCACCTCGCCGTGGGGGTCGGATCTTCGCACCGCGTGGTGGACGGCGACTGCGAGCGAGCTGCCGGTGCGCAGCTCGGAGGACACACCGTCGAGCAGCGCCGCCCACTCGTCGGCGGTGGGTGGTGCCGAACGCGAGCGCCGGGTGCGACCGGGTGCTCGGCCGCGACCGCCGGTGAGCCACCCCCTCAGGCGCGCGGCGAGCAACATCACGAGCAGCACAGCGGCACTCGACGCGAGCGCGCTCACTGCAGCGCCCAGACGTTGCCATCCAGCGTGGGGAGCGTGCCGGGCCCACGGCCCCGCTCGGCTGTGGCGAGCACTCTCTCGCCTGTGGCGAGCGGGCGTACGTGCAGGCCGGCACCCTCGAAGCCGGCGGCCGACTCAGCGGCCACCACCTCCGCGACCTCGGCCACCGCCCGCCCGCCGTCGGGCCGGCGGTGCACGTGTACCACCGCGTCGATCGCGCGGGTGACGTGCTGGTGCACGGCGGCGAGCGGCCAGTTGCCGACCTCGTGCAGCACCAGCGATGCCAGCCGCTCGAGCGCATCGAGCGCGCTGTTCGCGTGGACGGTGGCCAGTGAGCCGTCGTGGCCCGTGTTCAGCGCCTGTAGCAGGTGCACCGCTTCGCTGCCGCGGATCTCGCCCACCACCAGCCGGTCCGGGCGCATCCGCAGGGCCGTGCGCAGGAGGTGGGCGAGCGTGATCTCGCCGACACCATCCGGTGTGGCCTCGCGAGTCTCCAGCCGCACGACGTGCGGGTGGGGCAGCTGCAGCTCGGCGACGTCCTCCAGCGTGATCAGCCGCGCGCTGGGCTCCACCTGCTGGGCGAGCGCGTTGAGCAGGGTGGTCTTGCCGCTGGACGTGGCCCCGCTGATCAGCAGGTTGCACCGGCGTGCCACCAGGTCTCGCAGCAGCTCGACGACCGCCGGCGCGGCGAAGCGTTCCAGTGGGACGGGCCGCGTGCTGAAGCGGCGGATGGTGAGGCACGGGCCGTCGACCGCCACCGGTTCGACGACCGCGCACAGGCGCGACCCGTCCGCCAGCCGGGCGTCGACGGTGGGATGGCTGCGGTCGAGGCGGCGACCCAGCGGGTTGAGGATGTGCTCGATCGCAGCGAGCAGGGTGGCCGGCCGGATGCGGCCGACGTGCTCGACGCGACCGGCGCGCTCGACCCACACCTCGCTGCCGGCGTTGACCATCACCTCGTTGACCAGTGGGTCGTGCAGCCAGCGCTCGAGACCGCCCAGCGGCGCCTGCTCGGCGACGAGATCGATCATGCCGCGCTCTTCAAGGAGTGCGCGAGCGAGCGCGGCAGGCGCGACGCCAGCAGCCCGGCATCGACGGCCCGTGCGACGGCGGGGTCGTACTGCAGCTCGACGACGACGGGCGCGCCGAGCGCCCGCTCGACGTCGCGTGCCGCGAGCGCCCGGCCGGGCTCGTGGATGAGCACGATGCCGGTGGGTTGCACCTCGGCGGCCACCGCCCGGCGCAGCGACAGGTAGCAGGGCCGGGTGACCAGCAGGTTGTGCGTTGCCGCGGCGAGCAGCGCGGGTGGTGGGGAGCCGGTGCCGGCGTCGACGACCACCTCGTCGTGACCGAGCGCGGCGACGAGGTCGTCCCATCGCTGCGCCCGGACCGCAGTGCCGACGGGCGTGCTACCGAGCGGGATCAGGCGCAGCGTGTCGGTGGCGGGTACGGCCAGCCGGTGCAGTGCCGCCGCGTCGGCTGTGCTCGACCCGAGCCAGTCGGCCACGCCCGGCCCGGAGGGTTCCGCGAGGCCGAGCGCGGCCGGCGAATCGCCGGCGAGATCGACGAGCAGCGCGGTGCAGCGGTGGGAGAGCACGAGTGCAAGCGCGGCGGACACCACCGTGGTGCCGCTGCCGCCCTTGGCGGACCAGCAGAGGAACATGGACACACCCCCAGGAGAGGGACCTTCGACCGGGGGAAGTCGGCGACCCGGATGTGCAACCGGGGTCGAGGCCGACCATATCCATCGAGTCCGGCTGCGCCAACCCGCTGGCGAACCTTCCTCAGCTCGCGCCGAGCACCCAGTGGCGGCGGCCCTGCGCAGCGACCAGACGTGCCGCCTGCATGCCCGGGAAGTGGCACGGCAGCAGGGTGGTGCCGTCGGCCTCGGCGTCGCGCAGCAGCGCCTGGCGCGTGCGCACACCCAGCTCCGGGTCCACGTCGTAGAAGAACTGCCACTCCGCCTCGGTGAGCTGGGCGGGGCAGTGCAGCGCATCGCCGAGCACGATCAACCGCTCGGCGCCACTGGACAGCACGGTGCTGGTGTGCCCGGGTGTGTGGCCCGGTGTTGCCCGCGTGGTCACACCGGGGAGGATGGTGGTGCCGTCGCGCTCGATCAACTGCACGTGCGATTGCACGGCCCGCAGCCGCTCGGCGCGCCGCTTGCTGCCGCCCTCCCCGTCGACGAAGTACGCCCAGTCGGCGGCACCGACGTGCACGGTGGCGTTGGTGAACGTGGGCCCGCCGTCGGTCTCGAGCCAGCCCATGTGGTCGCTGTGGAGGTGCGACACGATGATCGTGTCGATGTCGCCGGGCTGCACGCCCACGGCGGCCAGCGACGCGAGCAGCTCGCCGCCTTCGAACATCTCGTTGTGCACCTCGCCGATGCCCGCATCCAGCAGCAGCAGCCGGTCGGCAACACGCACCAGGAACGCGCCGACGGGTACCAGCATGGTGTCGTCGTCGCGCAACAGGTGGCGATGCGCCGTCCAGTCGCTGCCCGTCCACAGCGTGGACTGCAGCACGGCAGTGCCGTCGAAGATCGGCTGCACGGCCAGGTCGCCGACACGGATCGGTTGCACGTCAGGTCACCTCGTTGAGCAGTGGTTCGCCGCGCAGGAAGCGGCCCAGGTTGTCGGCGAAGATCTCCGCCGCGCGGGCGGCGGCGAGCGGGGTGCCGCCGGCACTGTGCGGGGTGACGATCACGTTCGGCATGTCCCACAGCGGGCTCTCGGTGGGCAGCGGCTCGACCACGAACACGTCGAGTGCGGCGCCGCCGACGTGGCCGGACTGCAGGGCCTCGATCAGCGCCGGCTCGTCGATCAGCTGGCCGCGCCCGATGTTGACGATGTGCGCGCCCGCGGGCAGCAGCGCCAGCTCCGCCGCACCGATGAGATCGCGGGTCTCGTCGGTGAGTGGTGCGGTCAGCACCAGGTCGTCGACGAGCGGGAGCAGCTCGTGCAGCCTCGACGCGGGCCACGTCTCGCACGGTTCGTCGCCACGCGGTGTTCGCCGCACACCGATCACCCGCATGCCGAAGTGCTGCGCGAGGCGGGCGACCTCGCTGCCGATGCTGCCGAGCCCGACGATGCCCATCGTGCGGCCTTCGACGTCGACCGAGTCGCGCTTGCCCCAGCGGTGCTCGGTCTGGGCGATGGAGAGCGGCCGAACGCCGCGGCACAGCGCCAGCACCTGCATGATGACGGTGTGGGCGATCGGTGTCGCCGACGACCCGGCCGAGTGCGTGAGCCGGCAGCCGCGGTCGCGCACCATGGCGAAGACCGGGTGATCGGTGCCGGCCGCGAACATGTGCAACCACTTCGCGTTCTGCGCGCCGAGCAACACCTTGAAGAACGCGGGCCCGCGCGACCCGGTCCACACGTCGGGCGTGAACACCGCGAGGTCGATGCGGGCAAGGTCGTCGTCGCTCACGAGCCCCTCGTCGGGCAGCGTGAGGTACTGCAGCTCGGGCCCGATGACGCGCCACGTCGGGCCGTGCTCGTCGAGCGCCGCCGCGGAGCAGAGCAGGGTGACCGTCAGGACGACTGCACCTTCTTCACCGCCACGACTGCCAGGGCGATGACGGCGACGAGGAGGATCCAACGCTTCATGCCGGCAGCGTAGCCACACCCGGCTACGGTGACCTGCGGAGGTGTCCGAGCACCTGGTGGGCTCCGCCGCCTTCAAAGCGGTTGGGACGAGCGATCCTCGTCCGGCGGGTTCGATTCCCGTCCACCTCCGCCATCAACATGCAGGTCACAGCACTACTGCGCCAACGGGGGCTGTACCTGCCTGTTCCTGTCGGCCGCGTGCGGCGCAGGGCTACCGGCCGGGCTGGCGGCGACCCAGTCGGCGAGTGAAGTCGTCGAGCGCTGCGGTGATGTCGAGGGCTGCCCAGACGCGGTTTCGCTTGGCTTCGGTGATCTCAGTGAGGATGCCGGCATCGACGAGCACGTCGATTGCCCGGTAGATCGTTGACGGCTCTGGCCGGGCCGGGATGGCTGCATTGATCGTCGCCGAAATGACCGGCTGTTGTATCAGCCCGGAAACGATCGTGGCCGCGACAGAACCTGCCCGTAGGCGAGTGCGGTCCTGCCATTCTGTCGAGATGGCTTTCAGCTCGCCGCCGAGACGCCGTGCCTCGCCCGATGCGCGTGTGGTCGCCGCAGCGAAGTGCTGCAGGTAGCTGTCAACGTCACCGCGGCGGTATGCGTCGAGAGAGTCGAAGTAGGCATTCACGTCGGTCATCAGCGCGGCTGAGGTGGGCACGATCGACGCCGTGACCAAGCCACTTCGGCGCAGGATCGTGTGGACGATCGATCGACCGGTGCGCCCGTTGCCGTGGGTGTACGGGTGGATGGTCTCGAATTGGGCGTGAGCGATCGCTGCGCACGCGATGGGATGGACATCAGCGCGACTGCACCACGAGGCCACGTCGTCCATCAATGCCGGCACCCGGGCGGGGGTCGGCGGGATGTGAAGCGCGTCGCGTGGGCAATCATCGGAGCCGCCGATCCAGTTCTGCATGTCGCGGTACCGGCCGGCGTACGCCTTCTCGTGCGGATCATCGGCCATCAAGGTGGCGTGGATCCGGTTGAACGTGTCGGCACTGACAGGCCCGATGGTGGCCGCGTCGATCGCGACGGTCATCGCGGCCACGTTCGCCCACACCTGCGCTGCGTCTGAGTGAGGGCGGGCCTCGTCAATCGCAGCGAGGCCGAGTGAACGGGCATCGACGTCGAGGCGCTCGATCTTCGACGAACCAACCGACTCCGACCGAAGCAAGGCCCCGGCGATACCGGCGTAGCGGACGTTGGGATCCCGCTCAAGACCGGCGATCGCAGCGGAGGCGTCATTGATCGCAGTGTGAGTGCCTCGGCTGAGCTGAAGGTCGAGGTCCGCGATGTCGGGCGGCACCGTCGAGTGGTAGTCGCGGAACATTCGGTCTGCCCGCCCGGCTGGCCGTCGCCCTTGCCAATCCCAGACTTGGGCTGTTTGCGGCCGTGCGAGTCGGCAATGGCACACTCGGAGCATGACCGCTGGTGCACACATCGACCTCAGCCACGACATCGAGCACGGGATGGAGACGTATCCCGGCCTGCCGGTGCCGCACATCGGCGATCACCTCTCGCGCGACGCGGCCGAGAAGATCTACGGCCCCGGGATCACGTTCCAGATCGGGCTCGTCACGATGTGCACGAACACCGGCACCTACCTCGACGTGCCCTTCCACCGTTTCGCCGACGGACACGACCTCACCGGGCTCGACCTGGCGCGGGTCGCCGGGGTGCCCGCCGTGTGTCTCGATCGCACGGGCGTCACCGACATCGACCTCAGCGACGAGGAACTCGCCGGCTGCGAAGGAGTGGCGGTGCTCATCCGCACCGATCACTCCCGCCACTGGCGCACGCCCGCGTACTTCACGGGTCATCCGCATCTCACCGCGGCGGCGGCTGCGGCCCTCGTGCGCGCGCGGGTCGCATGCGTGGGCATCGACTCGCTCAACATCGACGGCACCACCGGCCGCGACGGGAAACCGACGGGGGAGCGCCCTGTGCACACGGAACTGCTGCGCGCAGGCATCCCGATCGTCGAGCACCTCACCGGGCTGGACGTCCTTCCCGCAGCCGGGTTTCGCTTCACGGCCGTGCCGCCGAAGATCCGCGGTGCCGGCACGTTCACCGTTCGGGCGTTCGCGACACTCGGGTGACCCGCAGCGTGCCGGCGAGCCGCGAATGCCGGGTCCATCGACGACGACACCGTGCTGTACCGAGTGGAGTTCCACGTGCGTGGATGACCGGGCACCCGACCGCAACGGCCTCGTCTGCTCGCGTGACAACCGGGCGGGTCACCCCCCGCAAGCTGCGTTGTCATCGCGCCGGAGAGAGAACCCGAACCCCGAGCGCCACGGCCCGCGCCGATCAGCCACGGGGGCAATACTGAGCCGGTGACCGCTGTCGACCTCGACGAGCTCTACTCGGTGCCACCGGAGGAGTTCGTCGCCACCCGCTCGAAGATCGTCGCCGCGCTGAAGGCTGACGCGCGCCGCGACGACGCAGCGGCGGTGCAACGCCTGCGGCGCCCGCGCCTCGCCGAGCACGCGCTGAACCGTGCTGCCCGCACGCACCCGATGCTCGTCGAACGTTGGGCGACCGCCGTGGCCACCATGGACACCGCGCAGTCGCTGGCGATCGGCGGTGGAGGTGGCGGCGCGGCCGATCTCCGTGAGGCGGCAGCCGAGCTGCGCGCCGCGCACGCCGCCGTGCTCGCGGCAGCGGTGGAAGCGCTCGGCGCGAGTGGTGCGGCACAGCGCGACGACATCGCCGAGACCTTACGGACGCTGGCCCACCCCGATGGTGCGCCCCTGCTGCGCGCCGGCGTCGTCGGCTCCGAGCAGCTCGGCGATCTCGTGCTCTTCGCCGGTGCGCCCGACCCGGTCGTCCGGCGCCCGACGAAACCGGCCACCACGAAGCCGGCCACCACGAAGACGGCCACCACGGAACCGGCGATGGCACCACCCGCGCCGAAGATCGATGCGAAGCAGCGCAAGGCCCGGGAGCGCGCCGACGCCGCAGCGCGCAAGGAGGTGGAGGCGGCCGATGCTGCACTGGTGGAGGCGCGTGCCGCGGTGCAGGCAGCCAAGGAGGCCGTCGCCGCCGCGACGAGCCGCGCTGCCGCAGCCCGCCAGGCCGCCCGCGATGCAGCTGCCGCACTTGCCGAGCTCGTGAACAACGGCGTCGCGCACGACTGACGCCGGACGCGCCACGCCCCTCGCGCGATCGGGCGCAAGGGGCGTGGCAGTTGGTTCCCGCGAACATTGGGGTCGGCCGCGCGAGCGGCGCAACCCCTCGAATCAGAAGTTGATGCGGTCGTTGACCAGCCGGCGGCCGTCCACGTAGCGCAGCTCATGGCGCACTGTGCCGTCGTTGCGCCACTTGCGGATGGCGGGGGCGCCGTCGCGGCCGTCCTGGCGCTTGCCGGCCCAGTAGCGCTCCTCGTAGTGCACCTTGCCGTCGGCGAAGTACCCACGCGCGGCGGGCATGCTGGCGGTGGGGTCGTGCAGCAGACCGTGGGTGTAGAACAGCTCGTACTTCAGCTTGCCGTCGGGGCGGAAGCGGCGATAGGCGGGGTGATGGCGACCAGGGTTGTGCAGCTGCCCTTCGCGGTACCAGGCCACATAGCTGATCGAGCCGTTCGCGTGCCGGCGGACACGGCCCGTGAAACCCACGGGGATCTCCGCCTCGTCCTCGATGTCGATCGTGTTGATGACCCGGAACGAGAGGGAATTGGGGACGAGGTCGATCAACTCCATGCAGGGGTATCGCCACAACTTGTCCGGAACTTGAGAAATCAGACGGCGAGCCGGTACTCCACTTCGGGGAGTGGCTGCGCCAGCTTGGCGGCGGACTGCGGCCCCTCGAACAGCATCTCCCTGCCGGTGACCGTCCAGCCCGAGCGCTCGTAGAAGCGCCGTGCCCGCGGGTTGTCGCGCAGCACCCACAGGACGGCTTCCGCGTAGCCGTTGTCCGCGAGGTGCTGCTGGCAGCGCGCCATCAGCGCCGCCGCGGCCCCAGACCCCCACGCGTCGGGGTGCAGGTAGAAGGCGTACACCTCGCCGCGGCAGGTCGAGCTGGCTGCCGCGTCGGTGCGGCCGAGCTGGCCGCGCTCGGGCGTCAACTGCTCCGGCCCGCACATGACGAACCCGGCCACGCGGCCGTGCAGCTCGGCGACGAACAGCGCCGCACCCTCCAGCCCGTCGGCCCACGTCCACGCTCGCCAGTGATCGATGCGGCGCGAGGCGAACTCGGGCGCGTCGAGGAACTCGTCGGGCAGCAGGTGGCGGTATCCCGTGCGCCACCCCTCGATGTGCGCGGCCGCGCACGCGTCCGCATCGGTGGGTGCACCCTCACGAACCTCGATCATCCGCCAATGCTGCCAGTAGCGCGACCGCGCGCCAGCCAGGGTTTCGCGGTGCCTCCGAAGTAGTGTCGGGCGACGGAAGGCGGAGGTGGCAGCGATGGCGGACGAGTCGAATCACAGCACCGAGGCCGCACCCACCACGCAGCCTCCGGCATCGTCGGTCGTTGTCGACCGGAACGCAACCGTCCGCATCTCACGCTGGCCCCTGTACGTGGCGGCGGCGGTCATCGTTGCGTTCGTCGTGTTCAGCGTCGTGTGGTTCGCACGCGTCGACGACGACCTGGCGAACTACAAGCCCGGCCCGGTGGCCTCTGCTTTCTTGGACGCCATGCAGACCTCGGCGTCCGGAGTGGACGTGCACGTCACCAACGTCGAGCTGAAGTGCCTTGACGATGCCGGTGCAGGGATCGATCCCGGCGAGCTGGACCAGCACCTCGACATCAGCGACCCCGCGCTGAGTGATGAGATGAAGGAATTCGCCGGAAAGGCGTTCGACGAGTGCCTGACCCGCGACACCCGGATCGCGTTGCTCGCCCAGTCGGTGAGCTTCGCCGGAAAACAGATCACCGGCGACGAGGCGGTGTGCGTTGCGACGCGCATGGTCGACCTCATCGAGGGGCAGGGCGGATTCGCGTCGTTGATCGAGGATTTCGGGACGGCAGCGAATGCAGACGTGTTGACCGGCATGTTCGCCGCGTTTGGGGCCTGTGACGTGTCGATCAGCGGCTGAGCCGCTCGCGCCCGAGACGCGGCGTCAGACGGCGAGGAGGTCGCGGGCGCCGGTGTCGGAGGACGGGTGGCGCAGCTTGCTCATCGCCCGCGCCTCGATCTGGCGGATGCGTTCGCGGGTGAGGTTGAAGTGCTCGCCCACTTCTTCCAGCGTGCGCGGCTCGCCACGATCCAGGCCGAAGCGCAGCTTCAGGATCTCGCGCTCGCGCTCGTCCAGCGGGGCCAGCAGCCGGGAGATCTCCTCGGGCAGCAGCGCGGTGGCAGCCACCTCGAACGGGCTCTCCGCCGAACGATCCTCCACCACGTCGCCGAGCTCGGCGTCGCCGTCCTCGCGCAGCGGCTCGCTGAGCGACAGCGGCTCGGCTGCGAAGCGCAACGCCTCGGTGA
The DNA here is from genome assembly GCA_964477795.1 of uncultured Bifidobacterium sp. Lineage (GTDB taxonomy): Bacteria > Actinomycetota > Acidimicrobiia > Acidimicrobiales > Ilumatobacteraceae > UBA668. The sequence goes on along the minus strand of CAYZFZ010000013.1, from coordinate 3,978 downwards.
CCTTGTCCTCCGGCATCTCGACTTCCTTGGCCAGCTCGCTGAGCGTGGCGGGGCGGCCGAGCTTCAGCTCGAGCCGGCTGCGCGCCTTCTGCAGCCGGGCAAGGGTGTCGCCGGCGTGGACTGGCAGGCGGATGGTGCGGCCCGTGTTGGCGATGCCGCGGGTGATCGCCTGGCGGATCCACCACGTGGCATAGGTGGAGAACTTGAAGCCCTTGCGCCAGTCGAACTTCTCGACCGCGTGCATGAGGCCCAGGTTGCCCTCCTGGATGAGATCGAGCAGGGGCAGACCCGACGCCTGGTACTTCTTGGCGATCGACACCACGAGCCGCAGGTTGCTCTGCACGAATGCGCGCTCTGCGTCTTCGCCCTCGCGCGCGGCGCGCCGAAGATCGCGCTTCTTCGCCGCCGTCAGATCGCCAGCGGTGTCGAGCTCGGCGATCGCCGCCTTGCCGCTCTCGATCTGCTTGGCGAGACGCACCTCGTCGTCCTTGGTCAGCAGCGGGTACTGACCGATGTCGGTCAGGTACAGTCGGACCAGGTCTTCTTCGTCCCGTTCCACGCGATCTTTCGCCACCACTGCTCCTCGAACTGAACGACTGGAAACCTGCACGAACGCCGGACGGAGATGACCAGAGCGGGAACGCCAGGTGCCAGCCGTGAATGGCTCACCGGCGACTTGACCGAGCCGGTGATGCCGCCACGATACCGAGGTCGTCAAGCCCCTCACACCCCGTGCACAGATTCACAAGCGGGATCCGCGAGTATCGTCCGCAGCATGGCGGAGCGACCGAACCACGACGTGGAGCTGGCAATCGTCACCATGCGCTTCGACGCCGCCGATGCCGGCGCGCTGCTCGCCGTGCTGTCCAAGTACGTCGTGCTCACCCGCATGGAGCCCGGCTGTCGCAACATCGACCTGTGCTCGTCGGTCACCCACCCGGGCCGCTACCTGCTCATCCAGAAGTGGGAGTCGATCGACGCCCAGCGGGCTCACTTCGACAGCGCGGTGATGGTGGAGATGGCCACCGCCTGCACCGGCTTGCTCGCCGCGCCACCCGACATCGATCTGTGGGACGGCCCAAGCGCGCACGACCTGCGCTGAAGCCTCGCTGAAGGCTGCCACCGACCGCCCGGCACGTGCCCGTTGCGCGGGCCGGCAGCGGGAGTAGCGTTCGACGCACCACATCCTCAGGAGGCTGTTGATGCCCAATCCCATGATGAACGACAAGGCGCTCGACGAGGCCCGCGCCGGCTGGGGCAGCCCCGCCCCGTCCACCCGCACTGTCATTCCCGGCACCGTCATCCCCGGCACCCCCATCGACGACGGCCCGATCAGCAGCTGGACCAGCGAGCGGATGACCGTCACCGGCACGATGACAGCCGGTGGCGTGCTGCTCGTGCTGCTGCTCGCCTCGGCCACGTTCGGCTGGATCAGCGCCCCCGATGCCGGCCGCGGCGCCGGTGGCTTCCCCGGCATGGCGCTCGTCGCCGTCCTCGTCGGCTTCGGCTGCGCGATCGCGCTGCGCTTCAAGCCGATGATGGCCAAGGTGCTCGGCCCCATCTACGCGCTCGCCCAGGGCTTCTTCCTCGGCGTCATCTCCAAGGCGTACAACACCGCCTACGACGGCATCGTCGTGCAGGCCGTCGGCGCCACGCTGGCCGTGTTCGCGGTGATGCTGTTCCTCTACAAGTCGCGCATCATCAAGGTCACCGATCGGTTCCGCCGCATCGTCATCATGGCCACCATGGGCCTGATGGCCTTCTACCTCATCTCCATCGTCATCAACCTGTTCGGTGGCAGCGTGCCGTTCCTCGAGTCGGCCAGCCCGATGGGCATCCTGTTCAGCGTGTTCGCCGCCGGGCTTGCCGCGATGATGCTCGCCGTCGACTTCGACATCATCGAGCGCGGCGCCCAGGAGGGCTGGCCCAAGGGCATGGAGTGGTACTGCGCGTTCGGCGTGCTGGCCACCCTCGTGTGGCTGTACCTCGAGATCCTGCAGCTGCTGGCCAAGCTCAACCGCCGCTGACCCCTGTAGGGGCGAGCGTCAATCGAGTGTCCGCAGGAAGCCCAGCAATGCGTCGTTGAACGCCTGCGGGGTTTCCTGCTGCACCCAGTGGCCGGAGCCAGGGATGATCGCCTCGCCGCGATAGTCGGGCAATGACGCACGCATCCGCTCGATGCCGGTGGGGTCCATCAAGCGCACCACGTCGACGTCGCCGGTGATGAAGTAGCTCGGCATCGTCAGCCGTTCGGCACCCAACCCGGTGGCACGCGCCGCGTTCGCGTCCAGGTTGCGGTACCAGCTCACCGGGCCGAAGAAGCCGCTGTGGGCGAACTCGGCGGCGTACAGCTGCAGGTCGGCCTCGGTGAGCCATGGCCCCTCGGGCCCCGTGTACGGCAGCGCCGGCGGGTCGGTCATCATCGTCAGGAAGCCCGTGCCCTCCATCGGCGGCAGCTCGCTGGGCATCTCCCGGCCGGCGGTGGCCACGCCGGATGCGCCGTAGAGCACCTGACTCATCGTGCGCCGAGTATCGGCACCCAGCTCCGCCTCGGGTGGCCCGACCTGCTGGAAGTAGAGGATGTAGAAGAAGCGGTCGCCGTACACCATCTGCATCAGCTGCGTGGGCGGCCCGGGCCACTCCACGTAGGGCACGCTCACACCGACGACCGCGCGCACGCGCTCGGGGCGATGGCGGGCGGCCTCCCACACCACCATCGAGCCCCAGTCGTGGCCGACGAACACCGCGTCGTCCTTGCCGTAGTGGTCGAGCAGCGCGAACAGGTCGCCGGTGAGACTGTCGGTGCCGTAGGCGTCGATCGCGGTGGGCCGCGACGAGTGCCCGTAGCCGCGCTGGTCGGGGGCCAGCACGTGGTAGCCGGCGGCGGCGAGCGGCTGCATCTGGTGGCGCCAGCTGTGGGCCAGCTCGGGGAAGCCGTGGCTGAGCACGATGATCGGGTTGCCCACCTCGCCGGCCTCGTGGACGACGAGCTCGACGTCGTTGACGGCGATGGTGGAGGTGCGTGTGGTGGTCACAGCGACATCTTGCCGCGCCGTGCCGGCGTGGCGACGACCGGACGGGTCAGCGGGGAACGCCCGCCGAGGCGTCGTCGCCGGCGGCCTCGCTGATCGCGGCCACCTCACCCCACGTGAGCGCGTCGGCCGCCCACAGCTGCTCGAACGCGGTGTCGGCGAGGTCGGTGAACCCGTGCCGGTTGCGGAAGTTGTACAGCCACCGCTGCCGGTTCACCTTCAGGCCCAGGCGGCCGAGGCGGCCCACGCAGTAGGTCTCCCATGCGGCCATCTGCCGCAGCGCGAGCTCGTCGTCCGCGGGCGCCTCGCCGAAGCCGCCCTCCAGCCGGTCGCGCACGCGCAGCAGGATGCGCCCGAGGTTCACCGCGGTGGCCACCTCGCTCTGCTCGCGCGGCCGGCGCGAGTCCTCGAACGCACCGCTCTCGACGGTCACCGTGATGACGCCACCGGCTGCGGGGTCGACGGTGGCGCGCACGCGGGCGAGCGGGGTGGTCTCGTCGATCTCGACGTGCACCGGCCGGTCGATGCCGAGCGCGGCCACCAGCTCGTCGCCGATGCGCGCCACCACCGAGCTGTCGAACTTCACGAAGCGGAAGGTCTGCGGCGCGACGGTGACGGTCATGTGCCGGCCCGCTGCGCACCGGAGAGCTCGGCGGACGCGAACGCCTTGCGTTCCTCCAACGCCTTCAGGCTGACGTCGGCGATCTCCGCCACCTCCACGTCGGTGAAGCCGGCCAGCTCGCGGAACCGGCGGGCGAGACCGATCGGCGACTCGGTGGAGTCCGAGCGGGTGCCGCCGAAGGAGAAGATCTTGTCGACGACGCTCTGGAACTCGAGGGCCTTCTTGCGTCGCTCCGGGTCGTGCTCGGTGATCCGCCGCAGCCAGTCGCTGCCCATCTTCACGTGGGTGACCTCGTCGGCCAGCATCCAGTCCTCGCAGAACTCG
>CAYZFZ010000012.1:0-32844 GCA_964477795.1 uncultured Bifidobacterium sp. | reverse complement strand
CTCGCCGTCGACCAGCACGAAGACCAGCTCGAGGCCCTCCCGCTCGAGCAGGTAGCCCTCGATCATCGCCTGCCATGACGCGCGCTCGCGGCCGGGTACCTTCGCGTAGCCGTAGCCGGGCAGGTCGACGACGGTGCCGCCGGAGGGCAGCGAGAACAGGTTGAGCAGCTGGGTGCGACCGGGTGTGTTCGACACCTTCGCCAGCTGCCGGCGGTTGGCCAGCGCGTTGATCAGTGACGACTTGCCCACATTGCTGCGCCCGACGAACGCGGCCTCGCACGGTGTGGGCGGAAGGTCGGTGTAGCGCTTCGCCGAGGTGACGAACGTGAACTGCAGGGGCACCTCCCCACCGTAGACGGCTCGCGGCCCGATGCGTCGGTAGCGTCGCAGCCGTGCCCTTCCTGCCGCCGGCCACTCATCGCGATGCCAGCGTGCTCATCACCACCCGCGGCATCCGCGGCTTCGTCGACGGCATCGTCAGCCTGTCGATCACGGCGCTGCTGCCGCTGTTCGGCTTCAGCGGCCTGCAGATCGGGGTGATCGTCACCGGCATGCTGCTCGGCTCGGCAGTGACGACGATGCTGGTGGGCACCAAGGCGTACGCGGTGCCGCGCCGCACGCTGCTGTTCGCCGGCTCGGGATTGATGATCCTCACCGGCACGTTGTTCGGCGTGTTCACCGCGTTCGCGGCGTTGCTCGTGGTGGGTGTGATCGGCACCATGAACCCCACGTCCGGCGACGTGTCGGTGTTCCTGCCGCTGGAGCAGTCGATGCTCGCCGGCACCACCGCGGCCACGTCCCGCACCGCGCTGTACGCCCGCTACACGTTCATCGGTGGTGTGGCCGGAGCATTCGGCTCGCTGGCGATCCGCATCCCCGAGGCGATCGCCGCCCACACGTCGCTGTCGGAGGAGATGGCGTTGCGGTGGTGCTTCGCCGCCTACGCGCTCGCCGGCGTGGTGGTGCTCGTGCTCTACCGATCCTTGAACGGCCCGGAGGCGTCCGGCCGCGGCGTGGTCGCGGCACCGCTGGGCAGGTCGCGTCAGGTGGTGTTCCGCCTCGCCGCGCTGTTCTCGCTCGATGCGTTCGGGGGCGGGTTCGTGGTGCAGTCGATGCTGGCGCTGTGGCTGTTCCGTCGTTTCGACCTGTCCGTCGGCGCTGCCGGCACGCTGCTGTTCGTGACGGGCACGCTCAGCGCCGCCTCGGGCTTCGTCGCCGCCTGGCTGGCGGCACGCATCGGCCTGGTGCGCACGATGGTGTTCACCCACCTGCCGGCCAACTGCCTGCTCATCTCCGCCGCGTTCATGCCGACGATGCCGCTTGCGGTCGCGATGCTGGTGCTGCGCAGCCTGCTCAGCTCGATGGACGTACCGGCTCGCACGTCGTACGTGATGGCCGTCGTCTCACCGGAGGAGCGGGCTGCAGCGGCGAGCGTCACCAACGTGCCGCGCAGCCTCGCCGCTGCACTGCCCCCGACGGCGGCCGGCTGGATGCTGGACCGCACGACGTTCGGGTGGCCGCTCGTGATCGCGGGCGCGTGCAAGGTGGCCTACGACCTGCTCCTGCTGCAACAGTTCCGGCACGTTCGCCCGGAGGAAGAGGAGGAGGGGGAGCGGGAGCCACCCGCGCCGCAGGCTCAAGCGGCGCGGTAGGCGTTGAACGCCTCGGTGGTGATCAGCCGGCCGTCGCGGGTGATCACGCAACCGCTGTAGCCGGTGTGCTGCGCCAGCCAGTTGAGGCCGTCGACGCCCATCACGTAGACCGTGGTGGCATACGCGTCGGCGTCGGCGAGATCGGGGCCCACCACGGTGGCACTCGCGGGTTCGGTGACCGGTGCGCCGTCGCGTGGGTCGACGATGTGGGCGCCGCGCTCGTAGGTGCCGCTGGTCGCCACGGCGAGCGGGCCGGTGCCGTGAAGGACGAGTGCGACGGCCATCGGGTCGTCGGGGTGGCGGATGCCGACACGCCACCGGTCGCCGCTGTGGGAGCGGCCGCCGAGGGCGACGTCGCCGCCGGCGTTGATGCAGAAGTCGACGACGTCGTGCGACCGCAGCAGCGCCGCGGCCCGCTCCACCGACCAGCCCTTCACGTAGCCGCAGGGGTTGAAGCGGGTGCCGTTCGGGGAGGGCAGCGACCACACGTCGAACACGCCGTTAGTCTCCTCGGCCAGTTCACCGCAGCGCTGCAGCACGGCCCGGATGTCGTCGCTGACAGCGGCGTCGGTGGGAGCCAGCTCGCCCCGGCCGATGCGGCTGATCGGGCTGGCCTCCTTGTACGGGCTGAACTCGTCGTCGACGTGGTGGAACCAGGCGACCAGCTCGTCGACCAACGACTGGTCACTGGAGTCGAGGATGTCGATGCTGACGGTGGTGCCCATCACCGCTTCGACGTGGTGCAGGTTCATGGTCGTTGCTCGGTGGGGCTCAGCCGGTCACGCCCGAGGCCGCCTTGGCGGCGTCGATCGCCGACTGCAGCGAGACCTTGTAGCTGTCCGAGGTGTAGGTGGCGCCGGAAACGGTGTCGACGTCGGCGCTCTGCGCGCTGATCGCCTCGCTGATGAGCGTGGGCAGTGCCTGCTGGTTGATGCGGACGCTCTTGTTCTCGCCGTCGGGGTACTGCAGGATCTGCACGTCGACGATCTGGCCACCGGAGTAGACGACCTGCACCTGCACGGTGCCCCACCGGTTGCTGTCCGCGTCACCCACGTAGGTGCCGTCGGCGATGCCGGTGGTGGCGGCTGCAGCGGTCGTCGCGGCGGTGGTCGTCTCGGTGGTGGCAGCGGTCGTCGCGGCAGTCGTCGCGGCGGTGGCGGCGGTCGACTCGGTGGTGGCGGCGGTCGTTGCCGCGGTCGTCGTCGCCGTGGTGTCGGCGGTGGAGGCCGCGACCGTGACCAGCGGCGAGACGGTGCCGTTCGTCAGCTGGATCGAGTCGCTGCTGCCGTCCTGGTTGGCGAACATCGCCGCCAGGCCGAGCGTGGTGACGGCGCTGAGGGTGAGCGACGCCACCTTGGCGGCGCGAGCCGGCTTGGCCCGTTTGCCCGCGGGAACCGGCTTGCCGGCACTGGGCTTGGCATTGCCACGGGTGGCGAGCGCCGCGATGCGAGCGGCAGCGTCGGCACTGGCACCTGCCGGGGGTGCGACTCGCGCTGCCGGCTGCTGCTGGCTGCCGGGGACGGGAGGGGGCAGCGGGGTGCCGGGGCGACCGGCGAGCTGTTGCAGCCGCTGCTGCAGGAGCGGGTCGATCGGCTGTTGCCGCGTGGGCTTGCCGCTGTTGGTCGTGTGGTTGGTCATGTCGGTGCTGCTTTCCGGGTTCGGTCAGGCTGCGGCTCGGCGGCGCTGGGCCAGGCCGAGGAGACGGATGGTGAGGGGGTAGACCGCGATGCCGACGAGGAGGGCGAGGCCGCGGGTGAAGTAGAGCGAGAGCGAGTCGCTGCCCGCCTGGTAGGCGTGCACGGCGGTGAGGACGACCGCCGGCACCCCGAGGAGGTGGACGACATGCCAGGCCTTGCGCGGCAGGCGGCGGCGGATGCGGGCGATCGAGGGCACGACGACGATGGCGAAGAGCCAGAAGGCGACGACGCCCCAGCCGATCGCCCAGCCGACCGACGTGCTCGGCACGAAGAGGTCCACGAACTTCAGGCCGCTCTCCGAGTCGAGGAACGAGACGAGCATGTGCAGGCCGACGAAGCCGAGCGTCAGACCGCCGAGGTAGTTGTGCAGTGCGAGCCACCAGTTCGGCTTCAACCGGGCGCCGGTGTTGCGGGCCGAGAAGAACAAGCCCCACACGAGGGAGGCGACGGCGAGCACTGCGGCGACGATGCCGGTCGCCCGAGTCAGGTACCACATCCACGAGTCCATGGGGTGCACTGTGCGCCCCGTGCGTGAACGAGGCCTCGCGTGCAGGTGAGAGTTCCGTGAGAGCCCGAAACCGGCGTGCGCGGGCCAGCCGCCACCGGCTCCGCCGACCGGCCGCAGCTCAGCGTTCGGTGAGCAGGCGCTCCACAGCCGCCTCGATCTCCACCTCCGACAGCAGCATCAGCTTGGCTGCGTCGCCGAGTGGGATGAAGCTGTCCTTGCTGGTGACGCGGGCCATCCGACCGGTGAACCCACCGTCGATCAACGTCGCCAGCACTCCCTCGGCGACGCCGCCCGACTGGCGTGTCTCGTCCACCACGAGCACGGCCCCGGTGGCAGCGGCCTCGCGCATGATGTCGTCCACCGGCAGCGGCACGATCCAGCGCAGATCGACCACCCGCGCGTAGATGCCACGAGCCTGCAACCGGCGGGCGACACGCAACGACATGAACAAGCCGTTGCCGAAGGTGAGGATCGTCAGCGAGCGCCCGTCGCCGTACGTGCGGGCGGCGCCGATGGGCACGTGCGCGCTCGGGTCGGGGGTGGCCAGCCACAGGCGATCGCCGGGCTGCATCAGATCGGTCGTGTGGTAGCGGGCGATCGGTTCGACGAACACGCCGACGGTGCCGTCCACCTCGGCCGCGGCCACCAGCGTGCGCAGCATCGCCGACGCGTCGTCGGGACGGGCCGGCACGGCGACCACCACGCCGGGGATGTCGCGTAGCACGGTGAGCGAGTCGTCGTTGTGGAAGTGACCGCCGAAGCCCTCCTGGTAGCCGAGCCCGGCGACGCGCACCACCATCCCGTTGCGGTACTGGCCGTTGGAGAAGAACTGCAGCGTGGCAGCCTCGCCACGCAGCTGGTCTTCGGCGTTGTGCAGGTAGGCGAGGTACTGGATCTCCGCGATGGGGAGCAAGCCGCTGACCGCGGCGCCGAGCGCGAGGCCCAGGATGCTGGTCTCGTCGAGCAGGGTGTCGAACACGCGGGCGGCACCCACCTTGGCGAGCAGGCCCTTGGTGACCCCGTACACACCGCCCTTGGCTGCCACGTCCTCCCCGAACAGCAGGAGGTTGGCGTGCTCGTCGAGCAGGTCGGCCAGGGTGGCGTTGATCGACTGGGCGAGCGTCAGCGGCACCCGTGCCGCGGGCACGGGGACGGCACGCACGAGCGCGGCGACCGCCTCCGGGTTGCGCGGGGCGAGCGGTGTGAGCACCTCCTCCGCCGTGGCCAGCTGTGGCCACTCCGCCACCGTGGCGGCGACCTCGTAGACCCGTTGGCGCAATTCGTCGTGGCGGGCGGCCAGCGTCGCGGCCGTGTGCTCGCCGGTGGCGATCAGGCAGCGCGCCGTGCCGAGGATCGGGTCGCGCTCGGCGTCGGCGCGCAGCTCGGTGGGGTTGCGGTACGCGGCCTCCACGTCGGTGCCGGCGTGACCGCCGAAGCGCACCGTGCGCAGGTGGAGGAACGCCGGCCGGCGGCGGGTGCGCACCCAGTCGCCGAGCTCGGCGGTGGCGGCCAGCACGGCCTGCGGATCGGCACCGTCGACTCTGACGTAGCGCAGGTGCGGGCGGCTGCCGTAGGCGCTCTCGATCCAGCCCGCCGGTGTGCGCACGCTGATGCCCAGCCCGTTGTCCTCGCACACGAACATCAGTGGCAGCGGCAGGCGCTGGTGCGCGCAGTGCAGCGCGGTGTTGATCGCGCCGGTGGCGACCGCGTGGTTGGCGGAGGCATCGCCGAACGAGCAGACCGCGAGCGCGTCCGCGGGCCACGGCGACTCCACACCCAGCCGGCCGGCGCGCCCGATCGCGAACGCGACGCCCACCGCGCGCGGGAGGTGGGACGCGATCGTCGAGGTCTGCGGGATGACAGCCAGATCATGACGGCCGAACACCTTGTGGCGACCGCCGGCGATGGGCTCGTCGATCGCGGCCACCATCCCGGCGAGGATGTCGTGCACACCGGGCAGCTCCGCGCGGGCCAGGTAGAAGCCGCCGCTGCGGTAGTGCAGCAGCGCGGGGTCGGTGGGGCGCAACGCCATGGCCACGGCGGCGTTGCTCTCGTGCCCCGACGAGCCGATCGTGTAGTAGCCCTTGCCCTGGCCGCGCAGCCAGCGGGCGGCGAGGTCGCAGTGGCGGCTGGCGACCTGCACGTCGAAGAGGCGCTCCAGCTCGGCCACTCCAGCCGGGCCCGCGGTCGCGGGCAGGCCGGCCGGCTCGTCCGCGAGCGCGCACAGCGCGTCGAACAGCTGGGTTTCCAACAGGCTGCGCTCAGGTGTGCCCACGGCACCAGCTTGTCAGGTGCAGCCACGCCACCGCCCCTTCCGAGCGGACTTCCAGGGAGCGCGGTCAGACGTCGACGCGGTAGCGGACGATCAGCGGATCACCGCTGGGGGTGACCACCGCGCGGTAGCGGTTGATCAGGGCGCGCATGGCGGTGTTCTCGCGCAGGACGTCGGCGATGATCCGCCGGATGCCGCGCTTGCGGGCGAGCACCAGCAGCGCATCCATCAGTCGTGACCCCACACCGCAGCCCTGGTACTCGTCGATGACGGTGACCGACAGCTCGGGTGGCCCCTGCGGGTTGCCCATCCAGCGGGCCACACCGACCGGCTTGCCCTCCGGGTGGTCGGGCAGGTTCACGGCCGCGTCGAAGGCGATGATCGCCGCGTTGACGCAACCGTCGACGTCGGCGAGGCGTTCGAGCACGTTCGGCGGCAGCTCGCGCACGGCGGTGAAGAAGCGCAAGTGGCGCGACTCGGGGCCGAGCTCTTCGAACGCTTCGAAGAAGTACCGGGCGAAGTCGTCCGGTACCGCCTCGCGTGTGGTGATCAGGGGCACGTGGTCGATGTGCACATGATGCCGGACCGGCGCGGCCCTCTCGGTGCGACAGTTGGCACGTCGAGCAAGGCCGCGCCGTCGGCGCAGACCATCGGAGGGCATGCCCTCCGCAGCGGCTACTTGCTGTCGGGGGCGATGTCGTCGATGACGTCCTTGACCTTCTCGGCTGCCATCTCGACCTTGCTGTCGACCGAATCGGGCGTCTTGCTCTCGACGACGTCGGCAACCTTGTCGACCGCGCCTTCGACGGCCTTCTTGTTGCCGCCCAGCAAACCCTTGAACTTGTCGAGCAAACCCATGTTGTTGTCCTCCAATTCGACGACGGTCCGAGACACTCCCACCGTGAGAGCCGGGACTCGGCCGCGGCGACAGGCTACGACACTCGCGCAGCCACCCGGACAAACGAAAAGAGCCGCCGGCCCGGGGTGCGAGTGCACCTCTGACCTGCGGCTCCTCCGAGGTGGTCGAGACCGGGGGATCTCGACGGATCTAAGCGGAGTCCCGCGGAGAGCGCTGGACGTATAGCCCAGGTAGACGGGCTGCAGCGGTCTGGTGCGTTCCCGCCCGGAACCCTGTGGACAATTCCGGCTGCGGACAAATGGACTGACAAGATTTCGAGTTCGGGCGTCGGGTGGTAGCACCGGGTAGTGGCCGACGAGGGCGTAGCGGGAGACGCCGCTTGTGCGTTTGGGCATGTCGTTCGCGACTCCCGCGAAGAGCACCGAGCGTGAGCGCCAGTTATGCCATACATGCTTCGTGAGGACGCAAGCAAGCATGTTCGGCATAACTCGGCAGCGCTACGCTCGCGGCGCCGCTACTCGCGTCCCGGAACGTCGGGCGGGGGAAACCACGGGTCTTCGTCGATCGACCCGAGGTAGAGCCTGTCCCTCGGGTCGAAGAACTCGCACTGTTCGTTGATGTAGATGCGGCCGCTACCCAGTTCCTTGTGCGCCGCGAGTCGGCGGGCGAGCTCTCGCGCCGGACCGACGCCGTGGAAGTCCGACAGGTAGTACGTGGTCTCTCGGCGGCCCTGCTTGTGCTTGTAGTAGATGTCATTGCCGCTCGCCGCGATCTGGTAGGGCACGCCGTGGCGGGGCCCCGGCCACGGGTCACCCGGACGGAGATCGGCGGGCGCCTTCGCCGAGATGATGGTGGTGCCGTCCAGGTTGAACTCGAGGAGAGGTTCGTAGAAGCCAGCGAAATACGCGACCCCTGCGGCGCTGGTGACGATGACGTCCTTGAACTCGTTGATGTAGAACGCGCCCCCGGGCATGCCGTTCGCTTCCTCCTTGACCTCGTTGACCATTGTCACCAACCGATCGTGGTCGGCCGTCGTGAGCAGTTCGCGCTCGCGTGGCCCAACCGAATAGGTCAGGTGGACCTCCATGCCAGTGCTTCCGTACTTGATCGAGTACTTGGCCTCCTTGCTGACATTCGAGGGCGCGTACCCCGGGTAGGGAATCAGCGTCATGTTCGCTCCATCTCCGTCGAGGGCCAGGCGAAGCCGCCTGGTACTTCCGCTAAGAACCGTTTCACGCCGCCCTCCGTGTACCAAGCATGCCCGAGTGCATTCACATGGAATGTGATTCCGCGGTCGAGCACGCGTTGCCACGATGTCAGTAGGCGCTCGGCGTTTGCAGACCGCTCGTCCAGCACGTCAGGTCCGGTTAGGGCGAACTCGGCTCCGCCCTGTACGCGCCGTTCGATGACGCCGCCCGACTTGGCTCTTGTCCTGAACGAGCCCAGCTCCTTCGTGGCGGGGCCCGGGTAGGGGTCGCCAGGCGACAGAGAAGCTACGTCGACCGGCCCGGAGGCGGCGGGCTCCGGAGCCTGTGCCTCGAAGGGCTCGCGGAGTTGACCTACAACGAACACGGCACCGTCGCCTTCGCCGCGTGTAGCCAACACGAGGTGATACTCAGGCGTTACCCGGAATCGCCCTCCCGGGCGCCCGCGTACGGCCTTGACCATCGTGCCCGCGTCTTGAGGATTGACGATCGTCGCGCCGGACCGGTTGGTCACGTTGCCCATCGTGTCGACCGAGTACTCCTGGCCGATGAAGCTGCCGAGCCAGGCTGTCGGCTCGGTGGGTGCTTGTCGTCCGAAGCGTTCCCACTCCGCTTGCTCGGTCGGCTTGGGGGTTGCGGGCGGGCCGTCGAGACGTTCGGCTTCAAGGTCCGGATCGCTGGACCACTTCCAGTAGTGGTTCACCGACTCGCCCGTGATGTCACCCCAGTCTTCTTTGGCGTAGATGAGTTCGTCGACGGTGCCCGACACGAAGATGAGGTGCATCTCAGCGGACTTCGGTGCGCTCGCTTGATCGAATCGGCGCCTCAATACGCGACCGAGAGACTGAACGCGCTGGCGGACGCTCGAACTTGCAGCAACGGACACGCCCACGTCTGCGTCGGGCACGTCGATGCCCTCAACGAGCGACTTGACGGAGACCAGCACCGGCGCCGCTCCCTCCCGGAAGTCGCGCATGGCCGCCTGCCGAGCGGAGTCCGTCAGCCGGGAGTGCTCCAACCCTGTGCGAACTTCGGGGAGTTGTTGACGGAGCGCGTGCGCCAGCGCTTTGGCCTCGTTCACGCGCTCGTGGAAGAGAAGCACCTTGCGCGGCCCTCGACGGAGCGCGTCGCCGACAATCTGCACGGCCACGCGTTCGCGCTCTCGTGCTCGGTACAGGATGTCCTTGCGGGTGGAGGTGAGTGCCACATAGCTGCGAGCCGCTCGGCCGAGATCGTCGTTGCGGGCCTGAAGCTGTTGCGCACGCGAGCTGTCGCCGCCCAAGTCGCGGAGTTGGTCCGCAGCGTCGTCGATTCTCCTGGAGATCCGTTCGTACTCGGCCTGCTCGGCCTCAAGCAGTGAAACGCCGTGATGGTGGACTGAGTAATTCGGGAGCCAGCCGATGCGTCGCGCCTCACGGAGCCCAAACCGGTACACGACTGGGCCCAGTCCTCGGCCGACCACTTGCTCGTCGAACTGGAGTGGTTCACCGTCGTCTCCGAGTTCCTCGCGGTCGGGCGTGGCGGAGAGACCGAGTCGGAACTCGGCGGCGGTGTCGAAGACCTTGGCAAAGGTCGGCGCGCCAGCCCGGTGGCACTCGTCGACGATCAACATGAGCGGTTGCTCGGACATGGACTCGGCGGGAAGCCGCTTCGCGGCCGTGTTGAGCACGGCGACTAACACGTCGTTGTCAGCGAGAGCGGCGGTTCCGCCGGCACCCATCAAACCGACTCGCGACTCTGGCGTGCGCGTGTACCGCTTGACGACGTCGATCCACTGACGCGCGAGAGCCTCGGTGGGCACGACGATCGCCACCTTCAGACCGGGCCGACGGCTCGCCGCCACGGCGGCACAAGTGAGAGCGATCATCGACTTGCCGCCGCCCGTGAAGACTTCGAGCGTCCCTCGTCCGGTCTTCTCCCAGGCCGCGACAGCGTCGCGCTGCCAGTCGACCAGGTCGAACCCTCGGGTCACGATCACGTGCGGTTGCCCTGTTGTAGGGCGTTGGCGAGAGTGCGTTGCAGTTCGGCGGCGACCAGCGCGGGCAACTCGTCCCGCTTGAACCGATCGAGCTGCTCACGAACGAGCCGAGCAACGAGGTCTGCCAGTTCGTGGGGCATCTTCGATTCTGTGGGGCCAGGAGCGGTTTGGAGCGCTGTCACGTACGAGAGCAGTGCATCCACCCGGTCAGTTGTGGTCGGTGGTGGCTTCGCCTGCACCACGCGCTTCTGAAATGCGAGCGACTCCACCGCTTCGCCGGCGTAGCTCTCGCTCAGTGCGAGCAACTCGGTTGGTGAGAGATCGAGCGCCTCGGCGAGTTGACGCAGGGCACGCGCCGAAGGCTCTTTCGTGCCGTTCTCCAGCTCGCTGACGTATGGGTAGCTCAGCTTCGCCTTGTCGGCAAGATCCTTGCGCTTCAGCTCAAGTTCGGCGCGCCGGACTTGGATTGCCTTGCCGAGCCCTGACGGGTTGCGTTCGAGATCAGACGAGTTCATAGAAATTCTCTACAGAGAGTTGACAGATTATGCTGTCAGCATATATTCTGCTGCCTCGTGAAGAAGCCGTCCTCAACTGTTCTGCGTATGGCAGAGTCTACACATCCCGTAGCAGAGGTGCCACACAGCCGTTGCAAGCCTCGGGGCCGCACCCGGTGCGGGGCCGGCGTCACTCTGCACCTCGTCGATGTTGACAATTTGCTCGGCGACCCGGCCACCACTGACCGGTCGACGATCAAGTTGGTGTTTGAGCATTACCGGGAGGTCGCCGGCTATCGCCCTGGCGACCATGTGGTCATCGCCACCGGTTGCAACGGGATGCACGTGCTCGAAGTCGAACTCGCTTGGCCGGGTGCGAGCCATCGCCGCAAGCGGGGCCGTGACGGCGCAGACCAAGTGCTGCGCGATGAGGCCGTGTGGGCCGCAGCCGAAGGTGGTTACGAACGGGTGGTGATCGCCTCCGGTGACCGCGAGTTCATGGTGGCCTACCAACACCTGCTGGCCGCCGGCTTCAACGTCGAGGTCGTCGCCAACCACCGTCGCCTCGCCACGTCGCTCGCCGCCCTGGCCCACGGGCGCGTGCGCTACTTCGGCACCCCCCGGGACACGCCGTCAGCCGAGCTGCCTGAACGAGACCACCGGACCACCCACGACGGAGAACACCCATGACCCACAACGACATGAACCACCACTCATACCCCAGCCCTATCCACCTCAACGACGACGGCGAGAGCGGCCGGATCGAACAGCTCGACTTCCGCAGCCGGGCCCTCCACCGGCTCCTTGCCGAAGTCGAGGACGGTCAGCGCTCGCTTGTCGTCGCGGACGCGTTGGCCCAGGGCGCTGAACTCCTCGCCCGGGCCAGCCACCACGGTGGCCTCCAGCAGTTCGCCACGGCGGTCGAACGTCTCGACGGAGAGTCGAGCCGCATTGTGGTCACCGCGACCGAGCGCTTCGAGCGGATCGTCGAGGCCGCGCTGGCCGGAATGGCGGCGTCGCTGCAAGGTGACGACGGCCCTCTGGCCCCGGTGCTCGACCGCTTCGACCCGTCGACAGACGGCAACGTCATCGATCTGTTCCGTGACACGATCAGCGTCACCTTGGCGAAGGCGACGAAGGCGGCGGTCAAAGAACTCACCGACACCACCAAGGACACGATGGAGGTCTTGGCGAAGTCGGTGGCGACGCTCGACAAGGTTGCGGCCGCCGAGCAGGCCCGCCTCATCGAGGCCGCGCGCGGTACGGCGAAGGGTCTCGAGCACGAGGATCGCATCGAGTCGCTGCTCGGCGAACTCGTCGCAGTCGGCGGCGACAGTCTCGACGACGTCTCCACCGTGGTCGGCCTCGCCGGGTCGAAGAAGGGCGACAAGATCATCGTCCCCCGTGGTGGCATGCCGATCGTCACGGAGGAGAAGTGCACGAAGCGCCTCAGTGAGTCGGCTGCCCGCGCCCTCTTGGAGGAGTCGATGGCGAACCGTGGTGCCGAACTCGCGATGCTGATCGTCGAGGACGAGTCGAAGGTTCCCGGGCACCAGCCGTACTACCTGATTGACGACGACAAAGTCGTTGTCACCGCCGACCGCTCGACCATGCGGCTCGTCTACACGCTCTTCCGCGCCAAGTCGATCGAGTTGGCGAAGGCCGCCTACACCACTGACGAAGACGCGATCGCTGACGTCGTCGGCGAGATCCACCGCCACGTGGTCGACATCAAGGACAACCTCGACCGGTTCAAGCTGCTCCGCACGGAACACACGAAGGCGGCCAAGGCGATCGGCCAGGCCCAGACCTACGTCGACCAGATGGCTGACGGCATCGCCGACAGCGTGGCGGGGATCATGGCCTCGATCGAGAACCTCGTCGATGACGACTCCGGCCAGGCTGCCGCCTAATGCCGCCCGTAGCATCTGCCGATCAAGGGGACGTCATGGCGAGCACCGACGACATTCAGCGGGAGCAGGAGTACTTCGACACGGCCGCCGAAGCGCGCGAGCGCATGCGTTCCGCCACTGATGCAGCTCCGAGCGCGGCCGCCCATCAGGGCGCGGCCACCGGCATCCGCAAGCAGGCTGACCGGTACCTCGCCGCATTGGGCGGGCCCGACGACGCAGTCGCCGTCGGTCGCTTCGATCCGGAAGACGACGAGCCCATGTACGTCGGTGTCCATGCGATCTTCTCGACCGACGGTGACCCTCTGGTAATCAACTGGCAGGTACCGGCGGCGGAGCCGTACTTCAAGGCCACCGTTGCGGACCCGCTGGGACTCACCCGCAAGCGCCAATTCGCGACCGATGGCAATCAGATCCTGAACTTCGAGGACCTGCTGTTTGACGAACTCGCTGACCAAATCGAAGTGCTCGATGGCGCGCCGGTCGTCGACGACGCACTGCTCGGCGAGCTCGATCGCAGCCGAACCGGTGAGATGCACCAGATCGTGCAGACGATCCAAGCTGCCCAGTTCGACATCATTCAGCATCCGCTCGACAGGGTGCTCGTCGTGCAAGGCGGCCCCGGTACGGGCAAGACCGTCGTAGCGCTTCATCGCGTGTCCTGGCTGCTCTACAACTTTCGCGCCGAATTGACGCCGCAGGACGTGTTGATCCTCGGCCCGAGCCGCCCGTTCATCCGGTACATCCGCGGCGTCCTGCCATCACTCGGCGATCAGGACGTGTCCCAGACCGAGGTCACCTCGCTCGGCCCAAGCGTGCGCCGCGGACGCGAGGAGTCGGCCGAGGTGACTCGCCTCAAGGGTGATGCACGTCTGGCCGACCTTCTTGCGCGAGCTGTTCGCGAACGGGTCCGCGTGCCCGTGGGCAACATCGAGCAGCAGGTTGGAGCTCGACGCTTTGTTGTCAGCGGGGAGGAGGTACAGGCCGAGGTCGAACGTGTGCGTGGGTCTACCTACTCCGACGGCCGGGTGCAGCTACGTGCATGGTTGGTGGCACGGGCGACGCGCGACCTTCGAATGTCGGACGAGGCCGTGCGACAGTCGATCGAGCAACTGTTGGAACGCTTGTGGCCACAGCACACCCCGCAGTCCTTCCTGCAGGAGTTGTACGCCTCGCGCGACCGCTTGCTCCAGGCTGCCGGCGACGACTTCACTGCCCGAGAGGTCCAGCTATTGCAACGGACGTCGTCGCGCGGCCTACGCGACGAGGTGTGGTCCGACGCTGACATGACAGTGCTCGACGAGCTCAACACCTTGATTGGTACGGAGGCTGTGCGAACGTACCGCCTCATCGTCGTCGACGAAGCGCAGGACCTTTCGCCCATGCAGCTCCGGGCGATCCGCCGTCGCTCGTCGGGTGGGGCCATGACCCTGCTCGGCGACATCGCCCAGTCCACCGGCCCGTGGGCACGCGACGGCTGGGACGACCTGCTGGAGCAACTCCCGGCCGACCTTCCCCACATCGTCGAGGAACTGCGGTACGGCTATCGGGTCCCGCGCGAGGTGTACGCGGTCGGGGCCCGCGTTCTCCCAGTCGCAGCGCCCACGGTTCAGCCGCCGGAGATTGTCCGCGGCGGGCCCGAGTTTGCACCTTCGTTCGTTCATATCAGCACCTCCGAGTTGGGGGTGGCCGCCGTCACCGAGGCGATGGGGTATTCGGCACGGGGTTTGAGTGTCGGGATAATTTGCCCCGACGATCAACGGATCGCGTTGGAGCACGCGCTCGAAGCGAACGGCGTCGCCTGGCAGGACGCCGGGCGGGATGCGCTCGGCAGCTCGATCAACGTCGTGCGACCGCTCGATGCGAAGGGGTTGGAGTTCGATGCGGTGGTCGTCGTCGAACCGACGGCGATCATCGCCGAGGACGAACGCGGTCACCGCCTCCTATACGTCGCCCTGACCAGGGCGACAAAGCGGTTGAGTGTTGTTCACTCGACAGTCGAAGCGATACCGCTCGACGCGCCTGTGCCGACGCAGGAGGGAACGCCCGCACCTGCAGACGGCCATTGGCCCGCTCCGGCGCCAGCACTCGAGCCCGCTCCCATCGCTGTTCCGCGCCGACCGAGGCAGAGCCGGATAGTCGGGATCGTCGCCGCGGAGCTGGCGGACGAGATCCGGGGCACGATCCAGCCTGACCAGTGGCACGAAGTCCTCGAAGCCATCGAGCGAGAGCTGGGGCAAGGTGAATAGGGAAGTCGGTCGGCAGGGCCTCCGACTCGTGCGCCTAAGGTCTCAACGCGATGGCTGATGGCCCGTTGTTCATCGTCGACAATTCGCCCGAGGGGCGCAAGGGACTCGACTACCTGCGCGAGTGGTCCGAGATCGCGAGCGGAGTCGACATCGCTACGGGCTTCTTCGAGATCGGCTCGCTCCTCGCCCTCGATGGGCACTGGCAGAAGATCGACAAGATCCGCATCCTGATGGGCGACGAGATCAGCCAGCGCTCCAAGAAGGCATTGCTACTCGCCGTCAGACAGCGCGCCGAGCAGCGGCTCGATGCCAGCCTCGAAGCGGACAAGGAGCGCGACCCGTTCCTCACCGGCGTCGACGCGATCGTCGCTGCGATCAAGTCGGGCCAGATCGAGTGCCGCGTCTACAACCGCGACAAGTTCCATGCCAAGGCATACATCACCCACGGCCGCCTCGAAGTCGTCGGATCGCGGGCACTCGTCGGGTCGAGCAACCTGACCCTCCCCGGCCTCACGCAGAACGTCGAATTGAACATCATGCTCGAGAGCAGCACTGAGGTCGCTCAACTCCAGGCTTGGTATGAGACGCACTGGAACGACGCGGTCGATGTGTCGGCCGACGTGCTGAAGGTGATCCAACGGCACTCCCAACCGTTCACCCCGTTCGACGTATATGCCCAGGCGTTGCGCTCGATGTTCGGTGAACTCGAGCCGACCGCGTCGGAGTGGGATCGTTACCACTCGAAGATGTTCCCCAAGCTCGACCGGTACCAGCAGGAGGCGTACTGGGCGATGATCAACATCGCGAAGCAGCACGGCGGCGCGTTCCTGTGCGACGGCGTGGGTCTCGGCAAGACATACGTCGGCCTGATGCTGCTCGAGCGGCTCGTGCTCCACGAGAACAAGCGTGTCGTGCTGTTCGCCCCGAAGTCCGTCAAGGACTCCGTGTGGGTCCCTGAGCTGAAGCGCCACCTCGCTCATATTGGCGGGGTCGACGGTTCGGCTGACTTCTCCAATCTGTCGGTGTTCAGCCACACCGACCTGGGGCGGCCGTTGGACTTCCCGGAGCGGTTCGAACGGATCACCGAGCTGGCCGACGCGGTAGTGATCGACGAGGCCCATCACTTCCGCAACACGGGCAGCCGCGGCGATTCCGCCGACCCGTTCACCCGTTCGAGGTACTGGAAGCTGTACGACCTGATCGGCGAGGCCCGCCGCAAGAGCGTCTACCTGCTGACCGCGACCCCGATCAACAACTCGCTCAACGACTTCAAGCATCTCGTCGAGTTGTTCAGCCGCAACGACGACACCCACTTCGCGCGCACCCTCGTCGTCGCAAGCGTCGCTGGCCGGCTCAACCAGATCACCAAGGTTCTGAAAGCCAAGGTCGGCGACGAAACGTCAGAGGCTGAGACGGCAGAGGTTGCGGCGGAGCTTCTGGCGGGTGATCCGCTGTTCCAAGGGCTTGTCGTGCAGCGCAGCCGCGCGTACGCCAAGAAGAGTCAGATCCAGGAGACCGGAAGTGCGGCCGCGTTCCCGAAGCGCGAGGACCCGAAGGTCGCCGAGTACTCGATCCGCAAGAGCTACGGCCGGTTGCTCGACCTTGTCGACAAGGCGTTCGAGCGTCAGACGCCCCTGTTCGCGTTGCCGATGTACTACCCGTTGGCGTACTACAAGGGCCCGGATGCGTCGATCGACCCGCTCGAATGGAACCGGCAGGCACAAGTGGTCGGTCTCATCCGCACCAACTTCTTGAAGCGGTTCGAGAGTTCCGTCGCGGCGTTCGAGCAGTCCAGCGATCGTCTGCTGAAGAAGCTGATGGCCTTCGTCGACGTCAACAGCACCGAACCGGGAGAGCGCAAGCGGTACGAGCGCTGGCTCGATCAGCACCAGGAGCTGTTCACCAAGCTGCGTGTTCGCCAGTTGGCGCTGTGGGGTGATGAGCAGGTCGAGGACGAGGAAGACGCCGAGGACGTCGTCACTGCGGAACTGCTGGCGCAGGCCACAAAGCTGGAGCGCGACGAGTACAACATCGCCGATCTGCTGGCCGAGACCTACCTCGATCTCGACCAGATCGCCGTGCTGCTCGATGAGGCCAGGAAGTTCGAGCCGAAGCACGACGACAAGCTCCAGAAGCTGATCCGGCTGCTCAAGTCGAAGGACATGGCTGACCGCAAGGTGTTGATCTTCACCGAGTTCGCCGACACGGCCCGCTACCTCCGCCGTGAACTCGTCGCAGCCGGCATCGACGGCGTCGCTGAACTCGACAGCGGTTCCAAGATCAACCGCGCCGTCGCGATCCGCCGCTTCTCGCCGTACTACAACGGCCTCTCGTCGTCAGAGTTGGCTACACAAGGCGAGCCAGAGACCCGCGTACTGATCGCGACCGACGTGCTCTCCGAAGGTCTCAACCTTCAGGACGCCACTCGCCTCATCAACTACGACATCCACTGGAACCCGGTGCGCCTCATGCAGCGGATCGGTCGTGTGGACCGCCGCCTCAACCCCGCCGTCGAGGTGGAGCTGGTGGCCGATCACCCCGAGTTCGCCAAGCAGCGTGGCAGTGTCGCCTTTTGGAACTTCCTGCCGCCCGATGAACTCGACATGCTGCTGAAGCTGTACGGCAAGGTCAGCCACAAGACGCTGCTGATCTCGAAAACGCTCGGCATCGAGGGCCAGAAGCTCCTGAAGCCCGAGGACGACTACAACGCGCTCAAGGAATTCAACGCGGCCTACGAAGGCGAGACCACCACTGAGGAGCAACTGCATCTGGAGTATCAGAAGCTCATCGAGGAGCACTCGGACCTTGAGCAGCGCCTCGCTGAACTGCCTCGAGGAGTGTTCAGCGGGCGCGATGCGATCTCGGCCGACGCTGAGGGCGTCTTTCTCTGCTACCGGCTGCCCGCGCTCGACACCGAATCGAACGAGTTCACCCTCGAAGCCGGCGTCACGAGGTGGTATCTACACACGCTCCCGGCAGGCAAGTTGCTCGGCAACACGAAGGACATCGCTGACGCCATCCGGTCGAGCCCGGCCACGCCGAGGAAACTCGCGATGGACCGGGCGACGCTCACCGACATCCGTGATTCGGTCGCCAAGCACATCAAGAACACCTACATGAAGCAACTCGACGTGCCGATTGGCTCCCCGAACCCACAGCTCATCTGCTGGATGGAGTTGAACGCCGCGTGACCCTGAAGCCCGAAGACCTTCGTGACATCCGAACGATCGACGACGTCGTCGAGTATCTCTCCGACGAACTCGATTGGCCGATCGCCGACGACGCCCTCGAAGATCAGACCTTCGAGTGGAGCCCCGACGAGCTCGGCATTCCAGCCGATCAGGTTCCCGCGCTGGAGTCGCTTCGGCAACTACGTCCACTGGTCACGAACCAGCCGTGGGGCATCTTCTTCTTGGAGTTCAACGGCCCGCGCCTGCCGCTCACCGCGCTGCGCCGCCTCCTCGACAAGCTCGTCACCAAGAAGCGCGCGGGTTCCTCCGGAGATCGCAAGACGTGGGGCCTGTCCGACCTGCTCTTCATCGTGACCACCAGCACCGGCGATGCAGTCGAACTGCACTTCCTGGCGTTCTTCGAAGGCCCTGGCCACCCGGCCGAGATCCGTTCGATCCCGTGGCGGCCGGGCCAGTCGCCGGTCCAACATCTGAAGCGCCTCGCCACCGAACTTCTGCCCCATCTGGAATGGCCCGACGACCCCGGCGATACGAGCGCGTGGCGCGACGAGTGGCGAGCCGCGTTCAAGCTCCGTCACGGCGAAGCGATCAAGACGGCGGCGCTGCTCGCGGAACGGATGGCCGACACAGCGATCAAGCTACGGGAGGAGATCGCCGTAGCGCTGGCGGTGGAGAAGCCTGACGGCCCGTTCAACACCTTGATGGGGGAGGTGCGCAGCCAACTTGTCGGCAGCGTTGATGCGAAGGCATTCGCCGACATGTGCGCCCAGACACTCGTCTATGGCGTCCTCACCAGTCGCATCACCGACCCGGTCGCGTTCGGCTCGTCGCCTACTCTCACAGCGGTCCCCCTCTCAAACCCGTTCCTCGCAGCGTTCTTCGACAACGTCCACGTGCAGGCGTCCGTCCTTGACCTCGAGAGCGTCGGGTTGGAGAAGCTCGTGGCGGACCTCCGTGAGTCGAATGTCGAGGCGATACTCGATCAGTTCGGCGCGAGCAATCGGGGAGGCGACCCCGTCATCCACTTCTACGAGGAGTTCCTCCAGCGCTATGACCGCCGGGCGCGAACCGAAGCCGGGGCGTTTTACACACCTCAACCGGTGGTCGAGTTCATGGTTCGAACCGTGGATGCGATCCTTCGTCAACGGTTCGGCTTACCCGATGGAGCGGCCGATGCGTCGCCCTGGGAGACCGTCGCAGAGAGGCTGGGCTTCGACGTCCCCGAGGGGGTTGATTCGGCCTCGCCGTTCATCTCCCTGCTCGACCCGGCGACCGGTACCGGCACGTTTCTGGTCGAGTGGTTGCGCCGTGCTCGTACGTCGCATGGAGGGGGTAGTGGGTGGACGACAAGGGCGAGCGACATCGTTCTGCCATCGCTGCACGCGTTTGAACTGATGCTGGGGCCCTACTCGATCGCGCACCTCAAGGTCGCTTTGGAGCTGCATGGAGAGGGGCTTGCGGACTCGGTCCCGTCGATCCTCCTAACCGACACACTTGAGCGCAGCGACGGAGATCTCGTTCTATTCGATGAGTCACCGCTGTCGATCGAGGGCAGCCGTGCCAATGAACTCAAGACGACGGCATGCTTCACGGTCTGTATCGGGAACCCACCGTACCTTCGTTCGGATCGCGACAGCACTGGCGGATGGGTGGTACAGGGCGATCCGTTGGCTGGTCCGATCTTCGAGGACATCCTGCGCCCAGCCCGGGAGAATACGGCGTTTGGGCACCTTCGGAGCCTCTCGAATCTCTACGTCTACTTCTGGCGGTGGGCGCTCTGGAAGGTGTTCGAAGCGCCCGCGACGCCCGGAATTGTGGCGTTCATTTCGGCGTCATCGTGGCTGGCCGGCCCTGGATTCATGGGGTTGAGGAAGCTGGCTAGGGAGCTTGGCGACGAGGTCATCGTCGTAGATCTTGGTGGTGACAGCCGCGGCGCTCGCCCCGAGGAGAATGTGTTCGACATTCAGACGCCGGTCGCCATCGTCTTCGTCATTCGTACTGGCCAGGGGCAGCCTCACATCGCTGCGCCCGTCGCCTACACGCGGGTGGAGGGCTCGCGGGAGGGAAAGTTCCGCTCGCTAGCGCAACTCGACGTAGTCACGCGGCCGCCGCGCCTTGCTGAGCAGCCCGGCTGGCTTGAGCCCCTTGCGCCGTCGTCAGGCGATGCCGATTGGGGCAAGATGCCAGCATTGTTCGACTTGCTGCCTTGGCAGCAGCCCGGATGTCTTGCTAGTCGAACGTGGCCTATCGCACCAACGGCGTCGACGCTCGCTGCCCGTTGGAAGAAGCTGGTGGGGATCAGCGACCTAGACGACAGGGCTGACGCGTTCCGAACAGCCAAGACTGGACGCAACATCTTCACCAGGGTTCCCGGCATGAAGCGCCTCGCCGACCTAACGCGGGGCGCAGTGCACGAGCCGATCGTTCGGTACGGCTATCGGTCGTTTGATCGGCAGTGGATCTTGGAGGATGTTCGTGTGTTGAAGACCGAGGCGCCGACCCTCTGGGCGGCCCGCAGTGATCGGCAAATCTACATGTCGACGTTGTCGACCGCAGTTCTTGGTTCGGGGCCCGGCGCGACAGTCTCGGCGTTCGTCCCCGACTACCACAACTTCCGTGGCTCGTATGGAGGGAAGGATGTCATTCCGCTCTACCGAGATTCCGACGGGTCGTTGAATGCTGATCCACAGCTACTCCTCGTGCTGAGCGAGATGCTCGGTGTTGAAGCCGTCGACGCGCGCGACTTGTTTGGATACTGCTACTTCGTGCTTGCCGGTGCCAACTACACGTCCCGCTTCGCTGATCAACTGGCCACTCCGGGTCCGCGAATACCGCTAACCGCTGACGCGAACCTCTTCGCCGAAGCGGTCGCAGCCGGATGGCTATTGCTATGGCTCCACACGTTTGGCGAACGCGGGACGGGGCCATCGGACCGCAGCGTGACGCTCTCGTCGATCACCATCGTCGAACCCCCAACTCTCCCTGCCTCTATGGCGGAAGTCCAATACGACGCTGGTGCCGTGGCGCTGAGGGTTGGCGATGGCGTGATCGCTGGGGTTAGCCAGGGCGTATGGGACTACGAGGTCTCCGGTATGCCGGTGCTCAAGAAGTGGCTGGGCTACCGCACGGCATCCGGGGCGGGACGGGCGGCTGGAGCCGACTCAGCGAGGTGCTCCGCCCGCTCGGCATCCGTCCCACGCTCGAAGAGCGCACCTTGGACAACGTCGCATTCGAGGCCACGCCAAGGGAATCGAACCGGATCTGGATCGCCGATAGGCCATTGGAAGACTGGATCGGCGGGAACGTCGGCGAGAGCCGCTGTTGCACCGTGTGCGGCGAGCACGACTGTCGCACACTCGAACTCGACGGCTCCACGTTCGAGGCAATCCCCGAGCAGCTGATCGTGAAGGCCGGGCTCGCTGCCGCCTCGACCCTGCTGCGCGTCTGATCCGCCGGCCCCGGAATCCCGACGCGTACTTCCGGGCGATGCGCTCGGCACACGGGCAACGGGTCGCGGCTCCGACGCCCGCGCAAACGGTGGCGCCCCGACCGTGAATCGACGCGACCCCATGGCGGGGACCTGGACGTGATCGCGTTCGTGTCTGCCGAGAGGAATGGCATCGGACCTTTCTGCACTCCGCACGGTCCGAACACCCGCGTTGGACGCCCGATGGACGAAGCGTTCGTACGGTCTCGACAACTTCGAGACTGGAGAACCGAACGATGGGCACATCGACGAGCACACGCCGCGGGGGCGCGATCAGCGCGATCCTCTCGTTCCTGTTCTCGGCCACGGGCGTGGCCGTCGGCGTGGTCCTGACCGACGCCACACCGGCACATGCTGCGGTGTACTGCGGGCAGGAGGAGACGACGCCCGGTCACACGTACAACCACTTCATCAACCCGAACGGGTACTGGGACGTGGCCACGAACTGGTCTGCCGGCGTGCTGCCGCAGTCGCAGTTCGGCCCTGAGGTGTGCATCCCCGGCGGCGCGATCGCGCGCGTCCGATCGGGCACGACGCAGCTGATCAGCGGTGTCGGCGGCTACGTCAGCACCCTGCGCATCGAGGGCACCGTGATCATCGAGTCCGGCGGGGAGGTGAGTGTGGCGGGTGCCATCTACGGCGGCAGCAACATGGTGAACGGCGGCGTGATCAAGGTCACCAGCAACTCCACACTCGCCATGAACTCGGACCAGAACGGTGCGCCGGCGTTCCAGAACGTGATCGGCGGCAGCCTCATCGACGTGGATCCCGGCTCCAAGGTCAGGCAGCAGCGGGCGTTCACCAACTTCGGCACCATCGACCTCACCGGCGGCGGACAGTGGGTGCTGGAGAACTCGACTGCGGCCTACAGCAACGGCAACTCGTCGGGTGCCGTGATCGGCGGTCAGCTGACCTTGAGCGCGGGCGTGGTGCACTTCGGTGGGACGGGCGCCGTCTCGGCGCGTGGTACGGGCGGTTCGGTCGACGGCACGATCGGGCCGAACCAGTCGCTCGAGTTGGGGTGTGCTGCGTCGGTCGGCAGTGTCGATCTCTCCAACGGGCTCGTCAACAACGGGTCGATCCACTTCCTGCCGCCACTCGACGACAGCGATTGCACCTTCACCTACACCCTGCCCGCCGGCAAGACGCTGACGAACAACGCCACACTGACGTTCGGGAGTCCCGGCTACACGACCTATCCGCCGGCATACGCGTGGTACCCGGTCTACGCGGCCAACGGCTACAACGGCGGCGGCGCGATCGTCAACAACCCCTCCGGCACGATCACCGTGTACGACGCATGGAGTGCCCTCGAGACCATCGACAACAAGGGCATCGTCGTGAGCGAGCCCGGCGGCTACATCTCCAGCGTCTACTACAAGTTCACCAACTCGGGCACGCTCGTCAACCGAGGACGGTCGTGCACGCTCGGCGAGTTCGTCAACACCGGAACCTTCGAGTTCGAATGTGACTGCGAGTTCTCCCGCGTTCCGTCCACCGTCGGGGGTGTGCTGAAGCCGCACTGGGTGAACGGCACGTTGGCGAAGCTGGTCCTCCTCACCAACTGGTCGTTGACCGGCACGGTGGATGTAGTGGTCGACGGCACGCCACCGGCCGCTGGCACGACCGCCCAGTTGCTCACGGGCCCGGTCACGGGCACGTTCGGCGCCGTCACGAGCGGCTCGGGCCAGACGTTCACCGCCGCCTATCCGCAAGCTGGCGGGGTACAACTCGTCGCCGGGGCGCCGGGCACCGGCAACGCGATCTCGGCCATCGTTCCGGCGCGGTTGCTCGACACCCGTGCCCAGGGGTCGACCGTCGACGGCATCGGACAGGGTGCCGGCGTGCGACCCGGCGGCTCGACCACCGAGGTGCAGGTCATCGGACGAGCTGGGGTGCCCGCTGGCGCGACGACGGCGATCCTCAACCTGACCGTCACCGGGGCACAGGAGCCGGGGTTCGTCACGGCGTGGCCGTGCGGCGCCGACCGACCGAACGCCTCGAACCTCAACTTCGGCACCGGGTCCACGGTGGCGAACGGTGTGATCAGCAAGATCGGTGTCGGCGGCAAGGTGTGCCTGTACACGTCGAGCGCCACGCACCTGCTGGCCGACGTCGGCGGCTACTTCACGAGCTCGTCGCCGTTCCGACCCGTGCTGCCGGCACGCCTGCTCGACACACGCAGCGGCGGGCAGACCATCGACGCTGTCGGCCAGGGCGGTGGCGCGGTTGCGCCGGGGTCGATCACGGAGGTGCAGGTGACCGGACGAGCCGGTGTGCCCGCCGACGCGACGGCGGCCGTGCTCAACGTGACCGTGACGCAGGCTCAGGCGCCCGGGTTCGTGACGGTGTTCCCGTGCGGCACGACGCCGCCCACCGCCTCCAACCTCAACTTCGTCCAGGGCTCGACCGTGCCGAACAACGTGGTCGCCAAGATCGGCACGGGTGGCAAGGTGTGCCTCTTCGCTGCAGAGGGGACGCACCTGCTCGTCGACGTGACCGGCTACTTCGGCCCGGGTGCCGCGTTCCAGGCGATCAGCCCGAAGCGAATGCTCGACAGCCGTGCCGGCGGCACGACGATCGACGGTGTCGGCCAAGGTGGTGGTCCCGTCGTCGGCGGAGCGGTCACCGAGGTGCAGATGACCGGCCGTGCCGGTGTCCCGTCGAACGCCGTCGCCGCCGTGCTCAACGTCACCGTCACCGCAACGAGCGATGCGGGATACGTCACGGCGTTCCCGTGCGGCACGACGCCACCGACGGCGTCGAACATCAACTTCGGAACCGGAGCGACGGTGCCGAACGGCTTGATCGTCAAGATCGGCGCCGGTGGGAAGGTCTGCCTGTTCGCCTCGACCGGGACGCACCTGATCGCCGACGTCAGCGGCTACTTCACCACCTGAGCAGCGTCGTCGGCGAGGGTCGCGAGGTAGGCCTCGCGCAGGCCGATCCGCGCCCGGTAGGCGATCGCTGCGGCGGTGTTCGGGCGCAGGCCCATCGATTCGGCGATCTCCTTGACCGGGCGGCCGACGACGTACGACTCCCACAGGATGTGCCGCCAGCGGGCGGGCAGCCGGCCGAACGCGAGGGCGAGGTCGCCGCCGGCGCCGTCGAAGGTGCCGTCGATCGCATCACAGTGGTCGCCGTACTCGGGCGCGTGCTCGAGTGGCACCTCACGGATCCGCCGGCCGCGGTGGCGGTCGCTGGCCACCCGCGCCGTCGTCGCGATCAGGTACGAGCGCAGGCAGGTGGTTGGCCCGTACCCGCGCCCGATCGAGCCGAGGGTGCGCATGAACGTCATCACCGTCACGTCGTCGGCGTCCGCACGGTTGTCGCAGCGGCGCAGCGCGGCCGCATGCACGCACGACCAGTGCCGCTCGAACAGCGCACCGAACGCATCGGTGTCGCCCTCGCGCACGAGCTCGACCAGCTCGAGGTCGTCCAGCACGTGATCCCTCGCCGTCCAGTGTCGTTCCCGGCGGCGCGACGCGCCGTCCTCCCGCAGTCCCATCGTGTGCATTCCGTTGCTCCGTCCGCCGTCGACGCCGGCCCGTCCCGCCGTCGCCGGTCGGTCTTCGGGCGGGCTTGCCCGGTTCGTGACGCCAACCCCCCGCCGGCAGCGCCAGAACCCCCCGAATTGGGGGGTGGCGAAATGACTTCTCTGAGTGGTCTATCGGCTACTTTCGGTCCAGTTTCCGCCGGGGCGGGTCCGGCACGGGAGGCGTGATGGGAATGCAGCCGATGCTGGAGCGACCACGTCTGATCGGCGCGCTGCAGCGCTCGCCGCAGCGGGTCGCGATCGTCGGGCCGGCAGGGTGCGGCAAATCGACACTGATCGAGCAGTGGGCGCGGTACGACAACGCGATCGCCGTCGTCTCGGTCACCGAGGCCGGGCCGGACTGCGACCGGCTCGCCGCCGCGGTTGCCGGCGAGCTGGCCCTGCGCACACCGTCTCCGCCATCCACCGGCGCGGGAGCCGCCGATGCCAGCTGGGCGGACGCGCTCGCCACCCACGTCGCGGACCGGCGTGTCGCGCTCGTCGTGGACGACGCCGACAGGATGTCGCCCGCCCAGCGCGAGTGGTTCGACGCCGTCCTCCGACGCTGGCCGCAGGCGTGCCGGCTCGTGCTCTGCGGCCAGACCCGCCCTCCCGGCATCTCGGCGCGGATGGTGGCCGACGGGCGGGCGGCGGTGCTCTCCGCGCACGAGCTGGCCTTCGACGCCGACGAGGTGCTGCAGTTCGCCCGCCTGCACGGCATCGAACTGGAGCGAGCCGCCGCCGAGGCGCTGACCCGTCGCTGCGGCGGGTGGCCGATCGGCATCAGCGCTGCATTGCGGCGAGCTCGTGGCCGCGCCGGTGACGATGCGGCCGCGGCCGTCCTCGACGAACTGCTCGACGGTGTGCCGCCCGCGACGCAACGCATCCTCGAGCAGCTGGCCGTGCTGGCACCCGTCCGCGTCGACACCGCGGCTGCCGCGACCGGCGCACGACGCGTCGCCGACTTGGTCGACCAGGCTGTTCGCGCCGGGTTGCCGATGGTCTACCTCGATCGTGAGCACCAGACGGTGCGCTTCGATGCCTTGCTCGCCGACCACCTCGCCGGCCGGCTGGCTCGCTACGACGCTCGGGCAGCGACCGCGCTGCACCGGCGGGCCGCCGCCGAGGCCGAGCAGGCCGGGCACCTCGCTGACGCGTTCCGCTGGCTGCACGTCCAGGGTGATCTCGGCCTGAAGGCGGAGTTCGTGTACCGCTGGGCCGGCAGGCTCGCGGCCCGTGGAAACGGCCGCCTCGCCGCCTCATGGCTGGACACGTTCACGGTGGAGGATGCTCGCCACAACCCGCTGATCGCACTGGCCATCGCCGAGGTGCACCCGCAGGATCGTCGCGACGGGGACGTGGAGTTCTGGTTGCGCATCGCCGACCGGCCCGGATGGGGCCCGTTGCCCGATGGCCTGGCGGACGCGGCCGTCGCCGTGGAGCAGCTCCGAATCGGGTACGGCACCGTGCGCGCCAGGCCCACCCTGCCGCCCGGCGGGGCGCGCACCCCGATGCAGATCTCGGCCCTGCTGGCCCACGCGTGGAACCAGTACGCGCACGGCGAGGCGACCGCTGCCGTGGGCACCCTTCGGGACGTCGCGCCGGCGACGCGCGGGCTGTTCCTGCTGGAGGCGCTACGCCTCGTCGTGCTGGCGTTGATCCATGCCGAACGCGACGAGCTCACGGACGGCCGGACAGTCCTCGACGCTGCGCGCCAGGCTGTCGCGAGCGCGGGGGCGACCGAGCACCCACGCACGTTCCACGTCGATGCCCTCGCTGCCCTGTACGCGGCGCGCGCCGGCGACACCGCCCAGGCCCTCCGCTTCGCCGAGGTGACGTGCCGGAAGCTCGCCGCCAGCCCGTACCAACCACCGGACCGCCGGCTGCGTACGATGATCCTGCTCTGCGACGTCTACCTGACCTGCAACGTGCGCCACCGGGCGCGGGCGACGTTCGGAGAGGCGCAGTCGCTCGTGGCCGCGGCGGGGAGCGTGCCGCACATCAGGACGCTCGTCGACGCGATGGCAGAGCGGCTCGACGCCGAGGCCCCCGAGCAGAGCGACCTGACCGGTGCCGAGCTGAGGGTGCTGGGCCTGCTGCCCACCCACCTGACGGTGCCGCGCATGGCGACGCAGCTGTACGTCGCGCCGTCGACGGTGCGCGGCCACCTCAAGTCGATCTACGTCAAGCTCGGCGTGCACGACCGGGCAACGGCGGTGGAACGGGCGATGTCCCTGGGGCTGCTCGCCTGACGGCGCGGCGCACGGGGCGCGGCCCGCTGCGTGCATATCGTGTGGCCGACCGACAGGGAGCGCCATGCACGACCACGACCACGAACTCGTCGACCTGGCGCTCGCCGTCGCGCGCCACGAGCTCACCACCACCAAGCCACTGAGCTCGCCCCAGCCGGCAGCGGAGATCTACGCCGCGCTCGCGGGCAGCATCAACGACGAGGGCCTCGGCGCCGAGCGGGCAGTGGAGCTGATGCGCGACGTCGTCGGCGCGAACTGCATGAACGTGTCCAGCCCCAACGTGTTCGCGTTCATCCCGTCGTCGGCGACGCCGGCCTCGCTGGCCGCCGACGTCATCCTCACCAGCATGAACGCCATCGGCGACTGGTGGCTGGAGGGCGCCGGTGCGATCGCGGCCGAGAACCAGACGCTCGCCTGGCTGTGCGCGGAGGTGGGCCTCGGCGAGCAGGCGGGTGGTGTGTTCGTCAGCGGCGCCACGCCCGGCAACCTGGCCGCGCTCGCCGCCGCCCGCCGGTGGTGGCGCTCCGAGAACCCGCAGCACCTCCGCGACCGGCTGGCGATCGTGTGCGCGCAGCAGGCGCACTCGTCCATCCGCATGGTGGCCAGCGTGCTCGACTGCGACGTGCTCACCGTCGACGGCGACGAGTACGGCCGGTTGCGCGCCCCCGACCTCGCGGCTGCGCTGGCGGCCCACCGAGCGGCCAGCGGGGCGCCGGTGTTCGCGATCTCCGCCACCGCCGGCACCACCAACCTGGGCATGGTGGACGACCTCGCCGGCCTGGCGGACACCGCCGCGCAGGAGGGTCTGTGGTTGCACGTGGACGGTGCCTACGGCGGCGCGTCCGTGCTGTCCCAGCGGGGCCGCGCCGCGCTAGCCGGCATCGACCGCGTGCACTCGATGGTGGTCGACCCGCACAAGTGGCTCTTCGCCGGCTACGACTGCTGCGCGCTGCTCTACCGCGACGTGCGCATCGCCCGTGCCGCCTTCACCCAGACCGCGGAGTACCTCGAAGCCGTGGAGGTGTCGCCCGAGGAGTGGAACCCCAGCGACTACGCGGTGCATCTCACCCGCCGCGCCCGCGGCGTGCCGTTCTGGTTCAGCCTCGCGACGCACGGTGTCGAGGCCTACCGCCAGGCGGTGGACACCTGCCTCGACCTTGCCCGCTCGTTCACCGAGGCGGTGCAGGCCGCACCCCACCTCCACCTGTTCGCGCCCACCACGCTGTCGATCGTCACGTTCACCCGCCCCGGCTGGTCGCGTGCGGACTATCAGCGCTGGAGCGACGAGCACCTCGCCGGCGGCCGCTTCTTCATCGCCGTCAGCGAGTTCCGCGGCACGCCGCTGCTGCGCGTGTGCCTCGTCCACCCGCAGACGACGATGGCCCAGCTGCACGAGGTGATCGACTCGCTCGTGTGAGCCGCACTCAGCCCAGCGGCGGGATCGGCTGCGGCGGGGGCGGGCCGATGTAGCGGGCGCTCGGGCGGATGATCTTGTTGTCCGCTGCTTGTTCGAGGATGTTCGCGCACCACCCGATCACACGGCTCGACGCGAACGTGGGCGTGAACATCTCGGGCGGGATGCCGCACAGCTGCATCACCACACCCGCGTAGAACTCGACGTTCGTGCGCAACTGGCGACCCGGCTTGAGCCGGTCGAGGACGGCCACGACGCCCGCCTCGGTGGCCTCCGCGAAGGCGACGAGCGCGGCCGACTCACCGTCCGTCGCCAGCCGCCGGGCGACGCCGCGCAGCATGACCGAGCGTGGGTCGTCGGTGGTGTAGACGGCGTGCCCGAAGCCCATGATCTTGTCGCCGCGCTCCACCATCGGCGCGACCACCTCCTCGATGCGGTCGGGCGAGCCGATCTCGTCGAGCAGTGCCAGCGCCCGGCTGGGCGCGCCACCGTGCAGTGGCCCGCTCAGCGAACCGATCGCGGCCACCACGCAGGCGCCGATGTCGGCACCGGTGGAGGCGACGACGCGCGCCGTGAACGTCGACGCGTTGAAGCCGTGGTCGATCGTGGAGATCAGGTACTGCTCCACCGCACGCGCGTGCGCGGGTGTCGGTTCCTCGCCGGTGAGCATCCACAGGTAGTTCGCTGCGTACCCGAGATCGCGGCGGGGCGCCACCGCCGCCAGGCCGCGACGCAGGCGATGCAGCGCGCACAGCAGCGTGGGGGTGAGCGCGCACAGGAACAGGGCGTCGGCGCGACGCTGTGCCGCGTCGATGTCGATGACCGGTCGCAGCCCGTGTGCCGCGGCGGCCAGTGACAGCGCGGTGCGGAGACCGTCGAGTGGCTCGCTGACCGACGCGATCGCCGGGAGCACGTCCACCAGCGCCGGTGGAATCTGCCGCAGCGCGGCGACCTCGGTGGCGAACGCCTCGCGCTCGGCCACCGACGCCGGCAGGGCACCGTCGATCATCAGCCGCCACACGTCCTCGATCGGCCGCCGCTCGGCCAGCTCCACCGCCGAGTACTGGCGGTAGTGGTAGAAGCCCTCGCTGCCGCGCACGTCGCCCACCTCGGTGTCGGCCACCACCACGCCCTTCAACCCGCGGGGCACGTCGGCGGGCCCGATGGAGGCCACGCGCATCAGGTCGCGCAGCGACACCACACCCACCGGGTTGCCGTGGTCGGTGACCGGCATGTGCCGGTAGCCGCGCTCGCGCATCGTCGCCAGCGCGGCGGGCAGCGGCGTGGCGATGTCGATCGTCTCCACCGGTGCCGTCATCACCGAGCCAACGGTCGGCCGCTGCGGCTCGCCGGCTGCTGCGCGCATCACGTCGCGCTCGGTGACGATGCCGATCGCGCGGCTGCCCTCCATCACGACGACGGAGCCCACGCGATGCTCGTGCATGCGGTGGATCGCCTGCGTGAGCGGTTCGTGGACGAGGGCGGTGACGGGTGGTGACGTCATGACGGTGCCGATGGATGCCATGCCGGACAGCGTGACTCCGCCGAGATCCGCGATCAACGTTGATTACGGTCAACGTTGACGATCGTCAAGATCTGGGGGGTCGACGTCTATGGTCGACGACCGTGGAGTGGATGACGACCCCGCAGGCCGCACGGCGGCTGGGCGTGAAACCGGCGACGATCTACGCCTACGTCAGCCGGGGGTTGCTCACCAGCCACCGAGACGACGATGGCAGTCGTACCAGCCGCTTCCCGGCGGCGGAGGTGGAGGCGCTGGCGCTGCGCGGCCGGCCGCGCGAGACGAGCCGGCACCGCTCGCTGGACATCGCGATCGAGACCCGCATCACCGAGATCGCGGGGCACACGATCCGTTTCCGCGGCCACGACGCGCTCATGCTCGCCCGCACCGCATCCTTCGAGCAGGTTGCCGAGCTGCTGTGGACCGGCACGCTGCCGCCGCCCGGTGCGCCATGGCCCGTGCGCGCGATCGATCTCGGCGGAGCGCTCGACGGGCTGCCGGTGCGCGACCAGCTGCGCCTCCTCACCGCCCGCGCGGCTGTCGGCTCGCGGGAACGTCGCGATCTGCGCACCGTCACCGACGAAGGCCGCCGGCTCATCGCGTCACTCGTCGACTCGCTGCCCGCGCCCGGCGACGGCCGCTGCCCGCGGCTGGTGCTGCCCGACGGGACGGTGCTGCGCGGCTCACTGGCCGGGCGGCTGTGGGCCCACCTCTCGCCCAGGCGCCCGACGCCGGCGCTGATCGCGACGTTGAACGCGACGATGGTGCTGCTGGCCGATCACGAGATGGCGGCCGGCACGCTCGCTGCCCGCGTCGCCGCCAGCACCCGCGCCGGCGTGCACGGCGTGGTGTCCGCCGGCATGGGCGCGCTCAGCGGGCCGCTGCACGGCGGCGAGAGCCTGCGCTGCCGGCGCGTGCTCGCCGGCCCTGGCCACTTCTCCGCCGGCCCGGCCGTCGCCATGGCCCTGGAACTGCACGGCCGGCTTCCCGGCTTCGGCCAGGTGCTCTACCCGCAGGGCGACCCGCGGGCGGTGCTGCTGCTGGGCATGCTCCGCGACGCCGCCGGCGACCACCCGGCGATGCGGGCCGTCGATCAGTTGATCGCGGTCGCCGCCAACCGGCGGCTCCCCAGGCCCAACGTCGATCTCGCGCTCGCCGCCTTCGGCGCGGTCGCCGACATGCCGCAGGACGCGGGCGAGGCGATCTTCGCCGCCAGCCGCATCGCCGGCTGGCTGGCGCACGCGCTGGAGGAGTACGAGGAGCGGCCGCTGCGTTTCCGGCCGCGGGCCGTCTTCGTCAGCTGACCGGCGGGGAAACCTGCGGGGCGACGGGCGGCGAGACGGGCGGGGAGACGGGCGGGGAGACGGCGGCCATCGCGATCGCGAGCGCGTGGCCCAGGTTCAGTGAGTCCACGCCGCGGTGCATCGGGATGCGCACGTCGAACTGGGTGGCCCGGCGCGCCGCCTCGGTGAGCCCGGGCCCCTCGGCGCCGGCGACGAGCGCCACCTTGTCGGGCATGCCCATGTCGAACAGGCTGTTGGCCTCCGGCGCGGGCGTGAGCGCCCAGGTCTCGAAGCCCACCGAGGCGAGGTACTCGATCGGGCTCGGCCAGCGCTCGCAGCGCACCACCGGCAGGTGCAGGATCTCGCCCATCGACACCCGCACGGCCCGCCGCGAGAAGGGGTCGGCGCAGGTGGGATCCAGCACCAGTGCATCGAAGCCCAGGCCGCGGGCGGAGCGAGCGATCGCGCCGATGTTCTGCAGATCATTGGAGCCCTCCAGCACCAGCACCCGGCGGGCGCCGGCGAGCACGTCGGGCAGTGTGGGGTTGCGCCGACGGTTCACCGAGGCGAGCACGCCGCGGTGCACGTCGAACCCGGCGATCTGCTGCATCACCTCGCGCGTCACCACGTAGACCGGCACGCGCAGCGGGTCGATCAGCGCGTGCAGCTTGTCGTACTTGGACGCGAGGAGCAGGAACGAACGCGGCTTGTACCGGGACGTGACCAGCCGGGTGACGACGAGCTCGCTCTCGGCGATGAAGTACGTCTCGCCGCCGATGCTGTCGCCGCGCTCGCGCAATGCCAGGTAGTCGGCGACGCGCGGATCGTCGGCGGACTCGATCTCGATGGGCACGGGCAGGACTCTACGGGCTCGCCTTCACAGGAAGGGGTTGCGAACATGTGTTCGCCGCGACAGGATGGCGGCATGACCGCACCGTCCGCCACCACCGCCACCGACGCCGAGCTCATCTGGCAGCAGTGCCTGTTCGCGTTCGAGGAGCCGACGGTCGATGCCGGCTTCACCGGGCTCACCCGCATCTGGCTCGATGCCACGTCCTGGATCGACCATGTGCCGCGCTGGCTCAGCGGTGCCGATCTCGTGTTCGCCGAGCTGGTGGCCAAGCTGCCCTGGCGCCAGCGCGAGGTCACCATGTACCACCGCCGCCTGCCCGAGCCGCGGCTCACCGCGTGGTGGAGCCCCACCGGCGGCGCGCCAGAGCCGCTGCCCGTGCTGGAAGAGGCGCGCATGGCTCTCACCCGCCAGTACTCCCGCCCGTTCGATTCCATCGGCTTCAACCTGTACCGCGACGGGCGCGATTCGGTGGCCTGGCACGCC
>CAYZFZ010000011.1:0-34601 GCA_964477795.1 uncultured Bifidobacterium sp. | reverse complement strand
CGATGGCCAAGCTCCGCGGTGGTCGCACCAGCTTCGTGATCGCCCACCGCCTGTCCACCATCCGCGACGCCGACACGATCCTGGTGATGGACGCGGGCCGCATCGTCGAGCAGGGCTCGCACCAGCAGCTGCTTGCCCGCCAGGGCGCCTACTACACGCTCTACAACGCCCAGTTCGCGGGCGCGGCCGCCGACGTGGGCTGAGGTCAGTCAGCTCGCCGCAGCAACCGTGACGAGCGTGTCGTTGAAGCACGCACCATTGACCAGCGCGTCGCCGGAGGCGGGCGTGAGCGTGTTGACACCCCGGCCGTCGGCGTGGTGCCGCAACCACACGCCTTTGGCCATCACCGCCACGCCCGGACGCGTGTCCGTGCTGACCGCCAGCGGGACGGCGATGGAGCCGGCGGCGCTGCTGACCGTCACCTGCTGCCCGGCGGAGAGCCCACGGGCAGCCGCATCGGCAGGGTGCAGCGCGATTGCCGGTGATGGGCTCTGGAACTCGCCGAACATCGAGTTGATCAGCCTCGAAGTGGCCGGGGAGATGAGCGTCAGCGCGCCCTGCGGAACGTCCAGGGGCACGTAGCGCGGCACGCCCTGCACCGGATCGACGAGCTGTGCCCTGCCGCCGGCGGGTCGAGTGTCGGTGAACTGCTGCGACGGAACCGCCGCCTCTCGCGGACCACGGTCGGCGACCGCAGCGGCGAGGCCCGGATCGATCCAGTCGAAGCCGAACGCGCGCGCCAACGCGAGGCCGGTCTCGTCGTTCGAGCGGCTCTCCCCTACACGGTCGATCACCGGCACGACCGGCAGCACGGTCAGCGTGCCGTAGCCGGAGCTGACGTCGGCGATCTCGAAGGAGGTGGTGGCCGGCAGCACCACGTCGGCGTAGCGGGTGGTGTCGGTGAGCACCTGCTCGTGCACGACGGTGAACACGTCGTCGCGCTCGAAGGCGGCGACGACGGCCTGCTGATCCGGGCACATCACGAGTGGGTTCGCGCCCTGCACGAACAGCACCGCGCACGCGTCGGACGACCCCGGTGCCATCCAGTTGCCGACCTGGTGCATCGGCAGGGTGCGCCGCGGCAGCTCGTTGAACGCCTCCGCCGGCCAGCGACGCCGCGGCCGGGCCGCGCCCGCGGACGTGGAACTGATGACACCGCTGCCGGGGATGCCGAAGTGGCCGCCCAGCACTGGCAGCGCCAGGATCGCTCGGCAGCCCGCGCCCCCGTTCGCGTTGCGCTCCTGGCCCCAGCCGATGCGCAGCATCGTCGGCCGAGTGGTGCCCCACCACTCGGCGAGCGTCGCGATGTCGGTGGCGGCCAGCCCGGTGACCTCGGCCGCGCGGTCGAGCGGCCACTCGGCGGCCGCGGCGAGCACCGCGTCCGCTCCGTCCGCGTGGGCGGCGATGAACGCGTGGTCGAGATGGCCGTGCTGCGCCCAGTGGTTCGCGATCGCCAACGCGAGCGCCACGTCGGTGCCGGGGCGGATGGCGAGGTGCAGGTCGGCGCGCTTGGCCATCGCCGTGGCCCGCGGGTCGACGACCACCACCTTCGCGCCGCGCTTCGCCGCCTGCTGCACGAGCGGCGGGAAGTGGGTGTTGCTGATCGTCGGGTTCGCGCCCCAGATCACCACCAGATCACTGTCCACCACGGTGCGCGGATCGGCCGACGCCATGTCGCCGTAGACGCTGTCCCAGGCGGCGCCCATGGTGGCGGCACAGATCGTGTGCTCGACGACGGTGGCGCCGATGGCGGCGAAGAACGCCTCGGTGAAGCTCGCCCGCTCGATGACGGCTGCGGACGAGTTGTACGTGAACGCGACCACCGCATCGCGACCGCGCGCATCGATCGCCGCGTGCATGCGCTGGGCGACGAGGCCGAGCGCTTCCTCCCACGTTGCCGCCCGGAACTCGCCGGAGCCCTTGCGGCCGGTGCGCACCAGCGGGGTGCGCACCCGCTCGGGTGCCTCGACGCGCTCGCCATGGCGCTTCACTTTGGCGCAGATCCAGCCGTCGGTGAACGTGCTGTCGGGCGAGGCGGCGATGCCGGCGATGCGCCGGCCGGCAGGGGTGAGCTCGACGGTGACCGCCAGCGAGCAGCCGTCGGGACAGTCCAGCGTGCA
Organism: uncultured Bifidobacterium sp.; assembly: GCA_964477795.1. GTDB lineage: Bacteria > Actinomycetota > Acidimicrobiia > Acidimicrobiales > Ilumatobacteraceae > UBA668. The sequence goes on along the minus strand of CAYZFZ010000011.1, from coordinate 32,481 downwards.
GGCGGTGTGCACGACCTCTACGGGGAAGGCGGACGTGCCGCCGGTGACAGTCATGCGACGGGTCTAGCCGGTCGCGGCCGGCGGGGCAAGGGACTTGCCCGCATGGGGCAGGACGCACGAACAGGTCCTAATCTGCTGCCGATGATCGCAGTCGTGGTGGTGCGAGCCGGGCAGCTCCCGGCAGGCGGGGCCGAAGCGGTGGCCGAGTGCGCCGGCCGGGCCGTGCTCGCCGGGAACGGGCTGGGCGCGGCCGCCGACGAGTTGGCCGGCATCGCCACCGAGCTCACCCTCGCGGATCTCGCCGACTACCGCCCCGCCGCCTGGGCGCACGCGCTCGCCCCGCTGCTCACCCATGAGGCTGCCGTCGTGCTGCCCGCGTCGCCAGACGGGCGCGACCTTGCGCCCCGACTGGCCGCGCTGCTGCACCGGCCGCTGCATGCCGGCGCCACCAGCGTGTCCGCCCAGCGCATCGAACTGGCCCGCAACGGCGGCCGCGAGCTGCACACGGTCGCGCCCGGGCCCGAGTTCGTCGCCACGCTGCAGCCCGGCGTGCGCGGTGTGGAGGCCGACCACCGGCTGCCTGCGCCCGCTGTCACCACCGCCGCCGTCGCGCTCGACGAGGCCGAGCGCGACGCGGCCGTGCTGGCCGTGCAACCGCCCGACCCGGCCACGATCGACCTCGCCGAGGCGCCGCGCATCGTGGGTGGCGGCGCCGGCCTCGACGGCCGCGACCGCATCGATCAGCTGGCGGCTGTCGGTGCGTCGATCGGGGCCTCGATCGGCGCCACCCGCGTGATCACCGACCGCGGCTGGGTGCCGCACGAGCGCCAGATCGGCACCACCGGCGTGGTGGTCGATCCACAGCTCTACCTGGCGTTCGGGATCAGCGGCGCCGTGCAGCACACCAGCGGTCTGGGCACCCCGCAGCACATCATCTCGGTGAACACCGACCAGCACTGCCCGATGATGCAGCTCGCCGATCTCGCCATCGTGGCCGATGCGAACGGCACGCTCGCGGCCCTCACCGAACTGCTCGCGGCGCCCGCCGCGGAGCGTGCGTCATGACCGACGTGGACGTGGACGTGGACGTCGACGTGATCGTCGTCGGCGGCGGGCCGGCCGGCTCGTGCGCGGCGATCGTGGCCGCCCGCGCCGGGCTGTCGGTGGTGCTGCTCGAGCGCGGCCCGTTCCCCGGTAGCAAGAACATGTACGGCGGCGTGGTGTACCCGCGCATCCTCGACGAGCTGATCCCCGAGTGGTGGCTGGAGGCGCCGATCCAGCGGTGGGTCACGCGGCGCAGCACGATGCTGCTCACCGATACCCAGGCGCTCACCGTCGACTTCCGCGCGGAAGCGTGGGGCAAGCCGCCGTACAACGGCGCCACCGCCTACCGCCCCGACTTCGACAACTGGCTCGCCGGCCACGCGCAGGCGGCCGGGGCACAGCTGATCACCAGCACCACCGTCACCGGGCTGCTGCGCGACGCGCACGGCGCCGTCGTCGGGGTGCGCACCGATCGGCCCGACGGCGACCTCACCGCCCGGGTGGTCATCGCCTGCGACGGCGTGAACAGCTTCCTCGCCAAGGAGGCCGGCCTCTACGAGCACACGGACGCGAAGCACTTCACGCTCGGCGTCAAGGAAACGCTCGCACTGCCCAAGGACGTGATCGACGAGCGCTTCGGCGTGCGCGGGCGCGAGGGCGTCGACATCGAGATCATCGGCGCCACCGGCGGGGTGAACGGCGGCGGCTTCCTCTACACCAACCTGGACACGATCGCCGTCGGCGTGGTGCTCAAGCTGTCGAAGCTGGGCGCCCAGCAGCACCGACCGGAGCAGATCATCGCCAACCTGAAGCAGCACCCGGGCATCGCGCCACTCGTGCAGGACGGGCAGCTGAAGGAGTACAGCGCGCACGTCATCCCCGAGGCAGGATTGAAGATGATGCCGAAGATGACGATGGCCGGCATGCTCGTGGCCGGCGACGCCGCCGCGCTGTGCCTCGCGGCAGGCATCTGGCTGGAGGGGGTGAACTTCGCGATGGCCAGCGGCATGTACGCCGGCCAGACCGCCGTGGAGGCGATCGCCGCCGGCGACGTACGCGAGGAGGGGCTGGCCGGGTACCGGCAGCGGCTCAGCGACACGTTCGTGCTGCGCGATCACCGCAAGCTGCACCGGGCGCCCGAGCTGGTGCTCAGCGATCGGGTGCAGCACCTGTACCCGACGATGGTGGCGAACGTGGTCGAGCGCATGTTCCGGGTGGACAACCCGGCGCCCAAGCCTGGCCTACGGCGGATCCTGGCGCAGGAGCGCAAAGGCGCCGGGGTGCGCCGGCGCGACCTGCTGCGCGACGGCTGGAGCGGCCTGCGGAGCTTCGGATGAACGCGCCGATGAGGCCCGGCCACACGCCGGGCAACACGCCCGGGCACACGCCGTTGCACACGACGGCCCACCCGGCGGAGATCCTCGCCCCCAGCTCCTGGGGTGGCATGTCGTTCCAGGAGCGGATGGCGACCGCCGAGTTCCGCATCCACCACCGGCCGCACATCGTCGTCGACGGCTCGGTGTGCGAAGGATGCAGCACCCGCGAGTGCATCGTCGCCTGCCCGGCCAACCTGTTCGTACCCACCAGCGACGGTGGGCTCGTGTTCAACCACGAGCAGTGCTTCGAGTGCGGCACGTGCTACCTCGTCTGCAACCGCGAGGGCGCGATCAGCTGGAACTACCCCGAGGGCGGCCACGGCGTCGTCTTCCGCCGCACGTGAGAGGGCTCGCATGATCGTCGCCTGCCTGAAGTGGGTCAGCCATCCCGGGGAGCCCAACGACGAACGGTTCGCCGGGATGAGCCCCGCCGACCAGTCCGCGCTCGAGTTCGCGCTCGTCCAGGCCGCGGCGTGCGGCGAAGGGGTCACGGCCGTCACCGTGGGCCCGCCAGCTGCGGACAAGGTGCTGCGCGACGCGCTGGCGTGCGGCGCGCAGCGCGCGATCCGCATCGACGCGCCGGCGGCGCTGAGCAGCAGTGATGTGGCCGACGCGATCGCCGTTGCCGTCCCGTCCCCGCGATGGGTGTGGTGCGGCGACTACTCGCTCGACCGTGGCACGGGCAGCGTGCCGGCGTTCCTCGCCGCCACGCTGGGAGCCGAGCAGGCACTGGGCATCATCTCGGTCACGCTGGACCGGGGTGGCGGGGCCGGCGACGCCGGTTCGATCGGTGCAACCCGCCGGCTCGACGGTGGCCGGCGCGAGCTGCTCGCCGTCGCCGCCCCCGCCGTGCTCAGCGTCGAGGGCGCCACCGCCCATCTGCGCCGCGCCGGCCTCGCGGCGCTCCGGTCGGCCGCGGCGGCGCCCATCGAGGTGGTGCAGCCGCAGGCGCCACGCCACGCCGAGACCGCCGTGGTGCGGCCGTACCGCCCCCGCGCCCGCGTGCTGTCGGCCCCCGCCGGCGACCACCCCCTCGACCGCCTGCGTGCACTCACCGACGCAGGCGCCGCCGTCGCCGCCCGCGGCGAGACGGTGACCCTCGACCCGCCCGCCGCCGCCCAGCGCATCCTCGTCGCCCTGCGCGAATGGGGCTACCTGGCCTGAGCGGCACCCCGCCGCCGCCCCCGCCTCACACCACCCACATCACCGCTGTCGGTCTCGTCTGTTCGATTTCGAATCGGCGGAACCGATGCCGGGAAAATCGAAATCGAACACACTGGACCGAACACACACCGGTGGACCCGACCCGGCGCCGGCCTCATGCCCGGGCCGCCTCAACCGCGCTCCGCCCACCACGTCACCGCTGCCGGTCTCGTCTCTTCGATTTCGAATACGCGGAACCGATGCCGGGAAATCAAAATCGAACACACTGGACCGAACCCACACCGGTCGGCCCGACCCGGCCGCCGGCCTCGACCCGGGCCGGCCCAACCGCGCCCCGCCCACCATGTCACCGCTGTCGGTCTCGTCTCTTCGATTTCGAATCCGCGGAACCCATGCCGGGAAATCGAAATCGAACACACTGGACCGAACACACACCGGTCGGCCCGAACCGGCCGCCGGCCTCGGCCCGGGCCGCCCAGCGGAGGCCGGGCCGTCGTCGAGGCGCCTCCTCAGCGGCTGGCCCAGCTAGCGTGAGCCGCGTGAGCGTCGGCCGATGAGCTACTTCGCCCGCCGGGGGGGCGCGTTCGTGGCGGCGGTCGCGCTGGTCGGGGTCGTGGTCGGCGTCGTCCACGAGGCGGTCCGCGACGAGCCGGCCGAGCACAGCAGCCTCAGCCCCGGCGAGGCCTCCGCCGCCGGCGAGGACGCCGCGGACACCGCAGACACCAGGGACACCACGGACACCGCCGGCAGCCAGGGCACCACCGACTCGATCAACGCGAGCGCCACCGACCTCGCCGCCAACCTCGCCACCACGACGACCGCCGCGTTCGTGCCCCGCACGGACGTGCTCGTCGACCCGGCCTCCTTCGGCAAGCCGTACAGCACCACCGTGCCCGGTGTGCTGACCTTCCGCGGCAACCCCACCCGCAGCTACTACGGCACCGGCCCGATGCCGCGCACCCAGCCGCAGGTGCTGTGGAAGTACGGCAACGACGGGCAGGCGATGTGCGGCGAGAGCAGCGAGTACGGCAACGTGCGCACCTGGTGCGGCACCGGCTGGACCGGGCAGCCAGCGGTGTTCGAGCGCGACGGCCGCACCTGGGTCGTGTTCGGTGCCTACGACTACAAGGTCCACTTCGTCGACGCCGCGACCGGGCAGGACATCATCCCGCCGTTCGAGACCGGCGACCTCGCCAAGGGCAACGTCACCGTCGACCCGGACGGCTACCCCCTCGTGTACGCCGGTTCGCGCGACAACTACCTGCGCGTCATCGCCTTCGACGGCAGCGCGCCGCGCGAGCTGTGGAAGCTCAACGGCCGCACCGACGACCGCATGCACAACGACGACTGGGACGCCGCCCCGCTCGTCCTCAACGACTACCTCATCGAGGGCGGCGAGAACAGCTGGTTCCACGGGATCAAGCTCAACCGCGGCTACGCCGCCGACGGCACCGTCACCGTCGACCCCACCCTCACGTTCCGCGTGCCTGGCTGGGATCAGCAGCTGATCGACGACCTCGGCTCGAAAGACCCCAAGCGCGTCAGCCTGGAAGCATCCGTATCCGTCAGTGGCGACACCGCCTGGCTCAACTCGTCCGGCGGGCTGGTGCAGGGCTGGGACATCTCCTCGCTGCGCACCGGGCAGGGCCAGGTGGAGCGCACGTTCCGCTACTGGACCGGCGACGACAGCGACTCGTCGATCGTGCCCGACGACCAGGGCTTCCTCTACGTCGGCGTCGAGATCGACCGCGCCAACTCACGCGTGCAGCAGGTCGGGCAGATGCTCAAGCTCGACCCGCGCAAGCCCGACGACCCGGTGGTGTGGAAGTACGACCTGTCGTTCTTCGTCGACGACGGGGTGTGGACGACACCCGTCATCGTCGACGACGTGGTCATGTGGACGACGAAGCCGGGCTACATCTACGCGCTCGACCGCAACACGGGCGCCCTGCTCTGGAAGCAGAAGATCGGTGGCCCCGCGCTCAGCTCGCCGGTGCTCGTCGACGGTGTGCTCGTGCAGGCCGACGGCAAGGGCGTGATCCACGGCTACGACCTGTCCTCTCCCCGCACCCAGCCCACGGAGCTGTGGTCGATCCAGCTCGACGCGAACATCGAGAGCACCCCGGTGGTGTGGAAGGGCCGCATCTACGTCGGCACCCGCGCGGGTTTCGAGTACTGCATCGGGCTGCCGGCATGACCCGATGACGACGTACCTCGGCCGCACCACGTGGAGCGAGCACTGGAAGCCCACCCGGCGGCCGCTGCTCGTGGTGCCGGTCGGCGCCTGCGAGCAGCACGGCCCGCACCTGCCACTGGACACCGACACCCGCATCGCAGTGGCCCTCGCCGAGGGCCTGGCCGGCAAGTTCGACGAGGGCGACCTGCTCGTCACGCCGCCGCTCACGATCACCGCCAGCGGGGAGCACGCCTCGTTCCCGGGCACCCTGTCCATCGGCGCGGAGGTGATGGAGCAGGTGATCGTCGAGCTCGTCCGCAGCGCCGACTGGAGCGCCGGTGTGGTGCTGGTGAACGGGCACGGGGGCAACCGGCTGCCCGTCGAGCGGGCGACGCGCCTGCTGCACTCGGAGCAGCGCAAGGTGCTCGCGTGGTGGCCGTCGATCGCGGGTGGCGACGCGCACGCCGGCGACAGCGAGACCTCGCTGATGCTCGCCCTGGCGCCCGACCTCGTGCGCATGCACCGCGCCGAGGCCGGCAACACCGAGCCGCTCGCCGACCTACTGGACGAGATGGTCGCGGGCGGCGTGCGGGCTGTGAGCCCGAACGGGGTGCTCGGCGACCCGCGCCACGCCACGGCCTCGCACGGGCGCACCCTGCTCACCCGGCTCAGCATCGACCTCGTCGCCGCCGTCGACGAGTGGTGGGACTAGGTGCTCGGCACCCGCTACCGGCTCGACTCGTCGTGGCGCCGGCCCGGCGGCGGGCAGGTGCTCATCGCCGGTTCGCCGCTGCGGCTGTTCCGGCTCTCCACCGGTGGCGCGCAGGTGGTGGCGATGGTGGAGGCCGGCGAAGCGCCCGACACGGCCGCCGTGCATCAACTGCTCGACCGCTTCGTCGACGCCGGCGCGCTGCACCCCGAACACCCGGGCAGCCCGTTGTCCACTGCCGACGTCACCGTCGTGATCCCCGCCTACGGTCGCCTGCCGGCGGAGACCCCGGCGGGCGTGAAGGTGATCGTCGTCGACGACGCGAGCCCGATGGCGCTGACGCCGGCGCCGTCACCGCTCGTCACGGTCGTTCGCCACGAGGTGAACCGCGGGCCCGCGGCGGCACGCAACACGGGACTCGGCGGCGTCACCACCCCGCTGGTCGCGTTCGTCGACACCGACGTCGAACTGCCCGACGGCTGGCTCCAGCCACTGCTCGCCCACTTCGCCGACGAGCGCGTGGCACTGGTCGCCCCGCGGGTGGCGGGCGCGCCCGGCCCGTCGTGGCTCGCCGGCTACGAGCAGCGCCACGGCCCGCTCGACCTGGGCGACCAGCCCGCCCGCATCGCCGCCGGCACGCGCGTGAGCTATGTGCCCGCGGCAGCGCTCGTGTGCCGCACCGCGGCGCTGCGCGACCTGGGCGGCTTCGACGAGACGATGCGGCTCGGCGAGGACGTCGACCTCGTGTGGCGCCTCGCGGAGGCCGGTCACCGCTGCCGCTACGAACCGGCGGCGGTGGTGCACCACCAACCACGCCCGACCCTGCCGGCCCTGCTCGCCCAGCGTGTCGGCTACGGCCGCTCGGCCGCAGCGCTCGACCGTCGCCATCCGGGTGCCGTCGCTCCACTGCGGATGAGCGGGTGGAGCGCGCTCGTGTGGCTGCTCGCCGCGCTGCGCCATCCGCTGCTCGCGCTCGGCGTGGCCGGCAGCACCGCCATCGCTCTGCAGCGCAAGCTCCACGACGTGCCGCCCGCCGATGCCGCCCGGCTGGCCGGGCTCGGTCACCTCGCCGCCGGCCGGCAGTGGGCGCAGGCGATCGTGCGCGTGTGGTGGCCGATCGCGCTCGTCGCCGCGGTCGTGTGCCGCCGGGCGCGGCTGCCCGTGGCCGCCGCGTTCCTCGCACCCGCGCTCGCAGATGCGGCGCGCTCGCGTTCGGTGCAGCCGCTGGTCGACGCGCCGCTGCACAGCGCCGAGCAGATGGCCTACGGGGCCGGCGTGTGGGCCGGCGCGGTGGCCGAGCGAACGGTCGGGCCGCTGCTGCCCGAGTTCAGGAACTGGCCGCCGCGTACCGGCGGCTGAGGTCGTTGCACTCCTCGCAGATGTCGGCGGGCACCAGACCCCAGCGCATCAGCCGGTTGAAGACCACGCAGCCGAGGCAGAACGCGAACGCCGACTCGAGCGTGGCGGCCAGCAGCAGGCAGGTGATCAGGCCGTAGCTCACCGAGTGGGCGCCGACCGCCCACGCGACGAGTGCGCCGCCGCTGAACGCGAGGCCCATGCCCTGGGCGAAGCGCTTCGGCGGCCCGGCGACGAACTGGTGCTCGCCGCGCAGGCGAGGGGTGACGACGCGGGTGACGAACTGGCCGAGCGGGCTGAACCGGGGGCCGCTCAGCACGCGGGCCAGGAAGCCGTAGGCCAGCGGCACGAGCAGCCACCACTGGCGGAACACGAGGAAGGCAAGGCCCTGCGCGACGACGCCGGCGGCAACCAGCCGGGCCGAGGTCTCGTTCACCGGGTTGGGGAAGCCGAACAGTCGCGAGCGCATGCCGAGATCGTAGACCGATAAACCTGATCGGACAACTCGGGATTCGCTCCGGACCCTGACCCCGACGGCACCCACGGCCCGAACCCGCGGCGCCGCCGTGGGGTGGGGCTACCGTGGCGGCGCATGACCGTTCGCCTGACCGTCGACCGCGCCGCCTGGCAGGCGCACGTGCAGGCCGCGTTCGCCGCCGAGCGCGGGCTGGTGCCGGTGGTGAAGGGCAACGGCTACGGCTTCGGGCGGCCGCTCCTGCACGACGCGGTCCTGGCCGCTGGCGCGGCGGAGGTGTGCGTGGGCACCGTCCACGAGCTCACCGACGTACCAGCCGGGCTGCAGCCGATCGTGCTCACCCCCACGCTCGCCCCGCCGACCGGCACGAACGCCGTGCTGACAGTGGGCAACCTCGCCCATGTGGCGGCGCTGATCGGCGCGGCACCAGGCCGGCGCGTGATCGTCAAGCTGGCCAGCAGCATGCGCCGCTACGGCGCGACCCCGCAGGAACTGCCCGCGCTGCTGGAAGCGGTGCACGCGGCCGGGCTCGAGGTCGCCGCCTTCGGCGTGCACCTCCCCCTCGCCGGCGACGACGCCGACCGCCTGGCCGAGATCGAGGCGTGGCTGCCCCACCTGCCGGCGGGCACACCGCTGTGGGTCAGCCATCTGTCGCCGGCGTCGATGGCCATGCTGCGCACCGCGCACCCGGGCCGCGAGTGGCGCGTGCGCGTGGGCACCGCGCTGTGGCACGGGGTGCCGAAGGGGCCCTTCCTGCACCTCTCCGTCGACGTGCTGCACACCCAGCCGGTCGCGGCGGGCGACACGGCCGGATACTTCCGCACCACGGTGCCCCACGACGGCACCCTCGTCGCACTCGGTGGCGGCTCCGCGCACGGCATCGCACCCCTCGACGACCTCGACCAGCAGCGGCGCAGCCCGTTCCACTTCGCCCGCCACCGGCTGCCACTGCTGGAACGGCCGCAGATGCACACCTCGATGGTGGTCGTGCCCGCCGGCCAGCCGTGCCCGCAGGTGGGCGACCGCGTGGATCTGCAGCGCCCGCTCATCACCACCGCCGCCGACGAGATCGAATGGCGATGACCGAGCCGCACGCGACCGGGGCACGAACCGATCGCTACGTGGAGCTCGACGTCGTGCGCGCCGTCGCCCTGATCGGCGTGTGCGTCATGAACTACCACGGCTACCTCATCAACGCCGGCGCCAAGTACCCGCCCACCACGTTCGTCGAGCGCATCTTCGACCCGTGGCGGGGGCCGCTGTCCACCCGCTTCGCCGCCACGTTCGTCACCGTCGCCGGCATGGGCATCACGCTGCTCACCCGCCGCAGCCGTGCCGCCGGCGACCGTGCCGCGATCAGCGCCGACCGCTGGAAGCTGGTGCGCCGCGGTGTGCTGCTCTACGCGTTCGGCTACTTCCTCAACTGGGTGTGGCCGGGCACGATCCTGTTCTTCTACGGCGCGTTCTTCGTCGCCGGTGCACTGCTGTTCACCCTGCGCAGCCGGTGGCTGGTGGCGATCGGCAGCGCCGCCGCGCTCGCCGCCGCCGGACTGCAGTGGTGGGCCGTCCAGCACGCGGCCGACGGGCACGACACCAGCTGGCTGCTCTCCGGCGACGCCACGTCCACGCGCTCACCGCGCGACCTGCTGCTGGACACGTTCGTTCGCGGCACCCATCCCCTGCTGCCGTGGCTCGTGTTCCTGTGCATGGGCATGGTGCTCGGCCGGCTGATGCCGTTCACCGCGATCCACCGCGTGCAGCTCGCGTTCGCCGGCGTGCTGCTGGTGGTGTTCGGCTACGGCGCGCACGCCGCGGTGACGTGGCACCCGACCCTGGAATCCACCACCCCGTTCGACCGCGGCGTGCTCTACACCACCACCACGGTGGGCTCGACGCTGGTGGCGATCACGCTGATCGGCTGGATCGCAGAGGCGACTGCGCGGAGCGCCCCCACTCAGGCGCTCGCCGCGACCGGCCGCACCACGCTCACGCTCTACGTCGGGCACGTGCTCGTGTTCAACCTGCTGGTGCACCGGCTGGAATGGGTGCACCCCGCTGGGCTGGCCACCGCGCTCGTCTTCGCCGGTGTGTACTGGATGTGCGCCGTGCTGGCCGCGACGGCGTGGCAGCTGTGGCGCGGCATCGGCCCGCTGGAGTGGTTCTACCGCCGCTTCAGCGACACCAGTCGCTGAACGACATCAACCGCTGAACGAGATCAGAGGACTTCGTTCACCGTGGTGCAGGTGCGCGGGTCGAGGCTGTTGAAGCCCTGCATGAACCAGGACTTGCGCTGCTCGGCGGAGCCGTGCGTCCAGCTCTCCGGGTCGATGCGGCCCTGGCTGCGCTGCTGGATGCGGTCGTCGCCCACGCCCTCGGCGGCATTGATCGCCTCCTGGATCTCGTTCGCGTTGTCGAGCAGGCCACGCGCGGCGGCGTCGCCCACCCAGGCGCCGGCGTAGCAGTCGGCCTGCAGCTCCAGCGCCACCGAGTACTGGTTCGCCTTGTCCGGGTTGTTCTGCGAGGCCTGCTGCACGCGCGCGTTGTCGCCGAGCAGGTTCTGCACGTGATGGCCGTACTCGTGGGCGAGGATGTACTGCTCGGCGAGGTCGCTGGTGCCGCCGATCAGCATGTTCTCCAGCTGCTGCATGAACTCGAGATCGATGTACACGAGGTGGTCGGCCGGGCAGTAGAACGGGCCGGTGTCGGAGCTGGCCTGGCCGCAGCCGGTGCTGGTGCCGCCGGTGAACCACACCGTCTCGGTGACCTCGTAGTCGACGCCGTAGAACTTCGGCAGCGCTGCGGTCCAGTACTCCTGCACGTCGTTGGTGACACCGCAGACGATCTGCTCGAGGTCGGTGACGCACGCACCGGGGGTGCCCGACGAACCGGCATCGGCGACCTGCGACGAGCCGTCGAGGCTGCTCGACGCCGAACTGCTGCCGGCGCCGAGCAGCTTGGGCAGGAACAGCGCGGCCAGCAGCACGACGATGCCGAGCAATCCGCCGCCGGCCTTCAGCCCACCCGGTAGTCCCATGGAGCTGCCACCACCGCTGCCGCCCATGCCGGGGATCTGGAACGGGAAGCCGCTGCTGCCACCCCCGCTGCCACTGCTCTGCCCCCGGCGGTCGTCGATGTGCGAGCCGTCCGTGCTGCGAATCTTCGTCATCTGTGCACTCCCCTTGCCACGATTGACACGAGCCTAGGCGGCGCCGGCGCGGGCTCGCCGCGAACGGTGGATGCCGCGCACAGCGACGGCGCCGGCACCGATCAGCGGGCCGCGATCGCCGAGGCGAACCGGTGTGATGCGCGCGCCGCGCACGAACGACAGGCGGGTGTGCTCGTCGAGCGTCTCCTGCGCGGAGTTGAAGAACGTCGCCCCGAAGCCCAGGGCGACCGAGCCGCCGACCACCACGAGGTCGAGGTCGAGCACGTTGCACACCGACGCGCACGCGCGCCCGACGAGCCGGCCGGTGCGCTGCATGATCTCGTAGGTGGGCTCCGTGGGCGGGCGGCCGGTGATCGACTCGATCGCGACGCCCGACGCCTCCGCCTCCAGGCAGCCGCGGGAACCGCACGGGCAGCGGCGGCCGTTGGGCTCGACGATGATGTGGCCGACGTGGCCGGCGTTGCCACCCGCGCCGTCGAGCAACTGCCCGTTGAGCACGATGCCCCCGCCGATGCCCGTGCTGACCACCATCGCCAGGAAGCTCTGCTTGCCCTGGGCGGCACCCAGCCACCCCTCGGCGAGCGCCAGCGCCTTCGCGTCGAGGTCGCCGAACACGGGCAGGTGGGTGGCTGCCATCAGCCGCTCGCGCAACGGGAAGTTGCGCCAGGAGTGGATGTTGAGCGGTGAGATCGTCTCGACGTCGGGGGTGGTGGGGCCGGCGCTACCGACGCCGACGGCGACCGGCCGCATGTGGTGGTGATCGTGGGCCCGGGCCAGCTGCGTCTCGATGACCGCGTTGAGCGTGCCGAACAGCGCATCGGCGCCGAGGTGGTGATCCACCTCCACGCGGTCGCGGTCGATCAGCTCGCCCTGCATCGTCATCAGGCCGACACCCATCTTGGTGCCGCCGATGTCGATCGCGAGCACGACGTCGGCGAGCGGCTTCACCGGCGCGGCCGGTGCGGCTGCGGCGGCACCGTCGGCTGCAGGCGCGTCGGCGGGCGTGGTGGGGTCGGTCATCTCGGTCAGCCGACGCGCCGCGCCGTCTCCACCAGGTTGATCTCGTACAGGACGAGGTCGAGCGCATCGGCGCTGACCATTCCGGAGAAGCGCTGCGGGTGCTGGGGCGTGATGCAGCTGGACAGCGGGTTGAGCAGCGTCCACGGCGTGGGATGGGCGAACTGGACGACGCTGTAGCGCTCGCCGGTGTAACCGGGTGCCGCCACCACACGGTGGATGCCGGTGGGGATGACGCCGTTGGTGAGCCGTTCGAGCATCATCCCGGTGTTGATGATCACCTGACCCTCGGGCGCCACCGCGTCGACCCACTCGCCGTCGACGAGCACCTGCAGGCCCGGGGCGGTGGCCCGCGGCAGGGCGGTGATCAGGTTGATGTCGCCGTGCGAGCCGGCCCACACGTGCCCGTTGTTCGGGGCCGACTGCATGGACGGGTAGCGGATCGCACGGGTGAGCGTGGCGCCGTTGGTGGTCATCTCGTCGAAGAACGACTCGTGGCAGCCCAGGCCCTCGGCGATGATGCGCAGGAAGCGGCGCTGCACGTCTTCCACCTTGCGGTGGAACGTGTTGAGCACCTCGGTGATGCCGGGCACCGCCGACTCGGGCAGCACCTGCGGCCCGTAGCGGTGCGGGTAGCGGGTGCGCAACGGGTGCCCTTCGGGAAGGGTGAGGCCCCAGTTGAGCATCTCCTTCCAGTCGGGCACGTCGCTGCTGGCGGCGGTCTCGACGAGCAGGCCGGTGTAGCCCGTCTGCCCGTGGCTCTCGGGAGCGACGAAGGATTGCTTCACCTCCTGGGGGTGCTCGAAGAACTCCTTGAGCATCCCGTAGGCGGTGTCGAGCATGTCGTCGGACAGATCGTGGCGCGTGTAGACGAAGCCGGTGGCAAGGCTACGCGTCACACCGTCGACCACGGCCCGTCGCTGCTCGCTGCTGCCGCGCTCGAACGCGAGCAGGTCCACTTCCAGGATTTCGCTCATGGCTCCACCGTAGCGTCGGCCAAACCTGCATCGCCGCTGGGGCGTGTCCTCACACGTGCAGTCGCCCACCGCGCCAGGATGCCCGTCCAACGGGCCGACCGACGACGACGTCGCCCGGTTGCTGTGCACCCAGATCCGGCTGCTGGACGTCGATCGCGCCGTCGCTCGCCTGCGCGCCGGCATCCGCCGGGCACGCCGCCGGCAGGTCGCGGCGATCGGCACGTCGGCCGGCCTCCTCGCGTTCGGCGCGATCGCGGTCGCGGGCAGCTACCGCACCGGTGCCGATCGCATCCAGCCCTCACGGCCGGGCACCGACCGCGGGTTCGTCGACGCCACCATCCCCACCGACCGCCCGCGCCCCGGCAGTGGCAGCGTGCCGCACGAGCCGCTCACCACCGGGGCCTCGACGACGGCCGTCGTCACCACCGTCGCGACCACCGATCCCGCCACGACCGCGAGCCCCGACACCGCCGCACCCGCGAGCCCGGCACCCGCGAACCACACGCCGCCCGGCAGCACACCGACCGACGGCGGCCATGCGCCGCGCCCGTCCGCGCCGCCCACCCAGCCCGCGACCACGACACCACCACCGGTGAGCGCCGAGCCGCCGACGGAACCGGAGACGACTGAACCCAACACCACCGACCCGTTCACCACCGACGACAGCGGCCACGACCACAACCAGGGCCACCGTCACGGCCCGGGGAGCCCTGGCGGCGGATCTGGTGGCGGATCCGAAGGCGGGTCCGGTGGCGGGTCCGCCACCACCTCCACCTCGTGTGCCACCTCCACGACAACGTCCACGACGACCTCCACGACAACCTCCACGACAGCCGACGGGGGCGGAGGGGACCCCGGAGACGACACCACCATCCCCGGCAGCTGACCGGACCCCTCCTGACGAGGGCGGACGCGCGCGGCAGATTCGTGAGTTCGCGCACAATCGACAGAAAGGTTCCCATCGGCCCAAACCTGCGGCACAGTGCTGTCGTGTCCCACCCGTGGAATGGAGGGTGACGACGGTGAGCGAAGTGGTCGAGACCTCCGACCTCGTCGTCGTCAACGACCTGGAGACGCTCTTCCGCGCGCACTACGCGCGCCTCGTCCGCGCGCTCGCGATCGTGTCGGGCAGCCAGGAGACCGCGGCCGACGCCGTGCAGGAGGCGTTCGTGAAGGCGCACCTGCACTGGCGCCGGGTGCAGCGCTACGACGACCCCGTGGGCTGGATCCGCAGGGTCGCCATCAACAAGCTGCGCGACGAGCACCGGCGCAGCGGTCGCAAGGAACGGGCGATGGAGAAGCTGCAGGCCGACGCCCGCGCCGACCAACCCGACTGGTCCACCGGTACCGACGCGATCGCGCTGCTCGCCACATTGCCGCGGCAGCAACGGCTCGCGATGGCGCTGTTCTATGTCGAGAACCTCAGCATCGTGGAGGTCGCCGGGCTGCTCGAGATCAGTGAGGGTGCGGTGAAGTTCCACCTGCACCAAGGGCGCGAGCGTCTGCGGGGCGTGTTTGCCGAGCGGATGGAGGCCGACCAGTGAGCGAGTCTCACGACCGGGAGATGGAGAACCTGCTCGGGCGCGCCGGAGGGCCGTTCCCCGATGTGAACGTCGCGTACCGCACCGTGCAGGACCGGGTGCGGCGCGCTCAACGCCGGCGCGCGCTGGTCACCAGCGGCGTGGCATTCTCGCTGCTGCTCGGCGCGGGCGTGCTCGCCGTCAACCGCTCGGGCGGCAACGAGCCCGTGCAGTCCGGCGGCAGCGACAGCAGCGAAGTTCGCCTGCAGCCCGACACGACGAGCGTGGTCACCACGTCGATCGCACCGTCCACCACCGAGCTCGCCACCACCACGGTCGCCACCACGACCACCACCACCACGGTGCCGGAGACCACCGCGCCCCCGCCCGTCGTCGATCCGGCCACCCAGGACCCTGCGGTGACGGCACCGAAGTCGACCGCACCCAAGTCGACCGCACCCAAGTCGACCACTCCCAAGACGACCACTCCCACGACGACGCCGACGACGGCCCCGCCCAACACGGCGACCCCGGCGGTGCCCGTCGACGACGGCGGCGCGACCACCGCGACGACGCCCAAGGGATCGCCCCGCCCGGTCACGTCCACGTTCAGTGGCGAGGGTGGCAGCATCGTCGTGCGCATGGACGGCAACCGCGTGACCCTCGTGTCGTACGAGCCGGCCGCGGGCTTCCAGGCGGCGGTCCGCCGCCATTCGGGTAGCCATGTGGAGGTGCGCTTCGATTCCGGCGATCACCGCACCGTTGCCCGTGTCGACCTCGAGGACGGGACGATGGTGCCGCACTTCGAAGAGTCCGACAGCTGAGGCATTTCCCGCGTTCATCCAGCGGACATCCTGTTTCTGGTAAAGTTGCGCGCGCAACCAAACCTCGCACGCGAAGGTGACGTGTCGCCACCGTCAACCGGCCGCATCGGCCCGTCTCAGCGAGGAACCATCATGCACCACTCCCGTCGCCGCCTCATCGTTCTCGGCTCTGCCTCCGCCGCCGTCGTGATCGGCATGGCCACCCTTGCCGCGGCCGCCACCTCCGACGTCCAGACCCCCCATCGCGTCGAGATCATCACCGGTACCGACGACACTCCGGTGACCGACTCGTCGGTGACCCAGCCGTCCGTGACCCAGCCGTCGGTGACCCAGCCGTCGGTGACCCAGCCGTCGGTGACCCAGCCGTCCGTCACCGACTCCAGCAGCCCCGACTCCAGCACCCCCGACTCCAGCACCCCCGACGTGAGCGTGCCGGGCATCAGCGTGCCGGTGACGATCGACGATCACGGCGGCGACCGTGACGACGACACCAGCGACGACGACGACACGGTCACGTCGGTCACCACCGTCGGCGGTGGCAGCACCGTCACCACCATCGACGACCACGGCGGCGACGACCACGGCGGCGACGACCACGGCGGCGACGATCACAGCGGCAGCAGCGGTCACGGCAACGACGATCACGGCAGCGACGACAACAGCGGTCATGGCGGCGACGACCACGGCGGCGGCAGCGGTCACGGCGGCAGCGACGATTGATCACGCGGTCGTCGCTGCGGAGGCCCCTCGTCCATACTGAGGGCGTGGCGTCCCACACGACCGACTGGAACCCGGTGCTGCGTGGCGAGTTCGCCAAGCCGTACTGGCAGCAACTGCAACGGTTCGTCGCCGACCAGCGGGCGCGCTACACCGTCTTCCCGCCCGAGGCGGACGTGTTCGCGGCGCTGCACCTGACGCCGTACGCCGACACCCGGGTGGTGATCCTCGGACAGGACCCCTACCACGGGCCGCGGCAGGCGCACGGGCTGTGCTTCTCGGTACGTCCCGGCGTGGCCATCCCGCCGTCGCTGGCGAACATCTACAAGGAACTGCACAGCGATCTCGGCGTGCCGATCCCGCGCCACGGCAACCTGGAAGCGTGGGCTCGCCAGGGCGTGCTGCTGCTCAACACCACGCTCACCGTTCGCGCCGGCCAAGCGGCGTCGCATCAGGGGAAGGGCTGGGAGACGTTCACCGACGAGGTGCTGCGCACGGTGAACGCCAAGCAGCAACGAGTCGTGTTCGTCCTGTGGGGTGCGTCGGCGCGCCGCAAGAAGTCGCTGATCGATCTCTCCCGTCACGTCGTGCTGGAATCGGCCCACCCGTCGCCACTGAGCGCGCACAACGGCTTCTTCGGCAGCCGCCCCTTCAGTCGCGCGAACGCGGCGCTGGTGGAGGCGGGATTGCAGCCGATCGACTGGTCGCTTCCCGAGCCCTGACACGCCGAACCGTGACACGCCGCGGGCCCGGCCACCGCCGCAGCAATGGACCGGGCCCTGCGGACGCGACGCTCAGCCGGCCGGGCTGGGGTAGTCGCCGCGCTCCTCACCGGGGGGCGCGGTCTCGTACATCGCCACGGCGCCGTCCGGGTTGAACAGCTTGTCCTCCGTCGGCCACTGGCCGGGCAGGTAGCGCTTGCCGCCGTCGACGTACTGGTACATGCCGGTGCCCTCACGGCGGATCTCGTCGGGGCCGGTTGCCGCCGGATCCCACCAGAAGGCGGTGGCATCGTCGACGCCCTGATAGTCGGGCACACCCCCCCAGTAGCCCTTGTCGCCGTACGTCAGGTAGGGCTGGCTGATGCCGGGCCGCGTGGGCGGCAGGTCGTTGAACAGGGCGTCGCGGAAGGTCTCGGGTGTCAGGTTGGGGCCCACCGCCTGCAGCACGGCGAAGAACAGCGCCGGGTTCGGCTGGATGACACCGATGCTGTCGTTGGCCGGCGGCTCCACACCGGTGAACCACTGGTACGTGGCGTACGCGCCCGCCGTCGTCGGGTTGCTACGGGCGGCCAGCTGGGTGACACCGAACGCGTGCGCCCACTGCTGCTGGTCGTACGTGCGGGCGAAGGCGGTGACGTCCACCAGAGTGCTGGCGGCGACGATCCACTCCGGGAAGTACTCCTGCGCGGTGGCCTCGTTGGTGAAGTCGCGCGGTGCCACCGGGTCGCCGCTGAACACGATCGACGTGACGCCGGCTTCCTTCATCTTGGTGATCACCTGCGAGGCCGTCTGCTGGATGGAGGCCGGGTCGAGCGCGTAGGCGGCCACGGCGGCGAAGGGTGCGCCCGCAGCCTCCATCCCGGCCGCGAACGTGTCGGCGAGGTCTTTCGACGCACCGCTGCTCTCCAGGTAGACGAGCCCGAACGAGCGCGGCTGCGACTTCACCGCGTCGCCGCCGTGCTCGGCGTTCTTGCCGATCAGCTGCTTCTGGATGAACTCGAGCACGTGCGTCTGCTTCTGCAGGGCACTGCCGTCGAGGCCGTACACGTACGGGTCGCGCTGGGTGTAGAAGTCGGCAGGCTGGCCAGGCGTGCAGCCGATGCACATCACCTTGCGGGCGGACAGCTCGTCGGCGAACGCGCTCGTCAGCGACGGGCCACCGAGCACCACGAACGGCTGGTACTGCTCGGCGATCGTGGCCGCGTCGGCGCGGGCGGCCACCTCGTCGGTGGCCCCGCCGGTACCGCTGAACGTGACGAGGTTGACCTTGCGGCCGTACATCTCGTAGTAGGCCGAGTAGTAGTCGACGAGACCCTTCATCGTGTCGAAGTAGTCCTGGTTCGTGTCGTCGTTGTCGATGGCGTCGGTGATGTAGGCGATGATCGGGTCGTTCTCCTGGCCGACATAGTTCACGATCGTGATCTCGTCGGCGGTGACGCCGGGCGAGGTGGCCCCGCCGTTGTCACCGGTGAACGGCGCGTAGCACTCGGGCGCGAAGTAGTCGGGCACGGCGACGCGCCCGGTGGTGGTGTCGCACCGATCACCCCAGTCGATGTCGCCCTCCACACCGGCCTCGACCGCCTGCGAGTACGACATCGGGAACGTGACCTCACCCTTGGGCGGTTCCCCTTCCGTGGTCTCGGTGCTCGCCTCCGTGTCCGTGGGCGCAGTGGTCTCGACGGGTGCGTCGGTCTCCACCGGCGCGACCGTCGTGGTGGTCGCGGCGTCCGTCGACTTCTTGTCGTCGTCGCCCTTCGTGGCCAGCAGAACGCCGCCACCGATGGCCACCACGGCGACGACACCGATGATCGGTCCCCACCGTTTCAGCTGCCGGTTGCCGCCCCCTGATGCCCCTGATGTGCTCGCCGGTTGCATGGCTACCCCCTTGTGCCGCTGCGCTCGCGCGCCGCTGTGTTGTTCCCCAAATAGCTCTCTATCACGTCGGGGTGCGCCAGCACGTCGGCCGGCAACCCCTCCGTCAGCACGGCGCCCTGGTCGAGCGCGATCAATCGGTCGCTGATCGTCGAGATCAACGGGATGTCGTGCTCGATGACCAGCAGGCTGGCACCCATCTCGTCGCGCAGCCGGCGCAGCACCGGCGCAAGCGCCTCCACCTCGCGCTGGGCGATGCCGCTGCTGGGCTCGTCGAGCAGCACCATCACCGGGCGGTGGGCAGCGATGCAGGCCAGGTCGACCACCCGGCGCGTACCGGTGCTCAGCTCGCGCACGAACGCGTTGCGGTAGTCGCCCAGGTTCATCAGCTCGATCAGCTCGTCCACGCGCAGCTTGGTGCGCTCCTCGTCGTCGAACACGGCCGGTAGGCGCAATGCCGCGGCCACGGCGCTGCGGCTGTGCACCCAGCGTTCGAGCGAGACGGCAAGCGTCTCGTGCACGGTCATGTCGGGGAACAGCCGTGCGTCCTGGAAGCTGCGGCCAAGGCCGGCGCCGGCGCGGCCGCTGGCACCGAGCTTGGTGATGTCGCGGCCCTCCAGCTCCACGCGACCGCTGTCGGCCGGCACGAACCCGCTGAGGAGGTCGAAGATCGTGGTCTTGCCGGCGCCGTTGGGGCCGATCATGCCGACGATCTCGCGCGGGCGCACGTCGAAGGTGGCGCCGTTGACCGCGCGGTTGCCGCCGAACGACACGGCGATCTCGTTGGCCCGCAGCAACGGCACCGCGTCCGGGGCGACGGCGGCCCGCTCGTCGCCCGCGCGTGCGGCGCCCGGCTCCGCCGCGCCCGACAGGAACACCGAGCGCAGCAGGTCCTTGCGCTCCAGCAGCTCGGCGGTCGCGCCGCTGAAGCGGATCGTGCCGCGCTCCATGAAGTAGGCGCGCTCGGCGACCGTGAGCGCGACGTTCACGCTCTGCTCGACGAGGATGACCGCCGTGCCTTCGGCCGCCACGCGCTGCACGATCGGCAGCAGCTGGCCCACCACCACCGGCGCCAGCCCCAGCGACAGCTCGTCGATCAGCAGCACCCGCGGCTTGGCGACGAACGCCATGCCGAGCGCCAGCATCTGCTGCTGGCCGCCGCTGAGGTCGGCCGCGTCGCGGTGCAGCCGCTCGCGCAGCAGCGGGAACATCTCCAGCACTTCCTCGATGGCCGCGTCGCGGCCGGCCGGGTCGTGCGAACGCGTCCAACCGGCGAGGTGCAGGTTCTCCTGCACGGTGAGCCCGCCGAACACGCCCTGGCCACCCGGCATCTGGCTGATGCCCAGCGCGGCGATCTCGTTCGGCGGTGCGTGGGTGACGTCGCGACCGTCCAGCACGACCGCGCCCCTGTCGCCTTCGACGACGCCGCTGATCGCCTTCAGCAGGGTGCTCTTGCCCGCGCCGTTCGTGCCGAGCAGGGCGACGATCTCACCTTCCTTGACATCCATCGACACACCGAACAGCACCTGCCGCCCGCCGTAGCCGGCGTCGAGGTTGCGCACGAGCAGCAGGTCGGCCTCGCCATGGCGCCGCTGGTACAGCGCCTCGCTGCGTGCCGCCGATGCCTGCCACACCTGGGCGATGTCGGCGTCGATGGTGTTCTGGGCGGTGCCCAGGATGAGGCTGCCGATGATGAACAGCGGCACCAGCGTGAGCATGCCCCAGCGGATGCCGACATGGCCGCTGATCCAGCCGATGAGTGGCAGTACGAGCAGGCCGGGGATCACCCACAGCGAGGCGACGGAGAAGCCGGTGGCCCGCGCCCTGGCCGGGATGGCGAGCGAGAGCGCGACGAGGATGCCGGGCCCGACGACGGCGAGCGTGGCGGAGATGCAGCAGTTGATCGCGACGGCGACCACGACGTTGGGTGCGGCGGCGAACGCGATCGAGGCCAGCGACGTGCCGATCGCCACCCGGGCGAGGAAGCGGATGAGGCCGCGCATGTCGGCCATGAACCGCTTCGTGATGTAACGGGTGCCAATCACCAAGCCGACGAGCCCGAACGGCTCGGCGATGGCGGCGGCGATGCCGCGGGCGCGCTCGTCGAGGTCGAACTGCTGCTCGTACATCAGCGAGGCGAGCACGACGAAGCCGATCAATGCCGTCGCGAGGAACGGGAGGCTCCACCACAGCCGCTGGAGCGTGTTGATCTTCTGCACCGTCCGCCAACTCTCGGCGAACGACGGCACGGTCTCCTCGGTGTTGGCCACCTCGTCGCTGGCGCCCATCGCCTCGCGCTCCCACTTGCCGCGCACCGGCTCGCGCAGGCGCAGCGCGAGGAACGCGAAGATCGCGGTGGGGACGACGAACACGAGGAACGGCACCCGCCAGCCGAACGCGGCGGCGAGCAGGCCGGCGCTGAGCGGCCCCACGAACGCACCGACCGCGTTGGCCGCGCGGTGGGTGCTGAACACCTTGCTGCGCGCCTCGATCGGGTAGTAGTCGGCGAGCAGCGAGTTGTGCGTCGGGTCGATCACGGCCTTGCCCAGGCTGCTGCCGCTGCGGGCGATGGTGAGCAGGACGACCCCGGTGGCCAGGCCGGTCATGCCGCTGAACGTGCCCCAGATGAGCGCACCGATGATCGCGAGCGGCACACGCTTCGAGCGGTCGGCGTACTGGGCGATGGGCACCTGCAGCGCGAGCGCGGCGATGGAGGACAGTGCGACGAGGCCGAGCACCTTCGTGTTGTCGAGGTTGAACTCGTCGCGGATGTTGGGCAGCAGGATGCCGAAGGCCGTGCGGTCCAGTTCGTCGACCGCGTTGAGGCCGAACAGCACGACGAGCGGGAACGCGGCCTGGCCGCCGCACACGTCGCGCAGCCACACCATCGGGTGGCGGGCGTGCGTGAGGAACCGCTGCAGCATGGTCACACCGGTTCCTCCGCCACTGTCGTTTCCGTGTGACCGGACGCCGCGTCCTCGGCGATCGCCGCCGCTGTCGATGCGATCTCTGCGATCACGGTCTCGGTGTCAGGTGGGGCGGGGCGTTCCTCCGTGGGCGGTGGCGCATCCACCCGCTGGCCGGTGAGCAGCCGCACACCCACGTCGCGCAGCTTCACCCACAGCCCACCGAGGCCGGCGGGGAGGATCAGGAGCACCAGCAGCACGCCGAGGCCGGTGGAGAGCGTCTGCCACGCCTGGTCGGTGATGAACCAACGGGTGCCGCGCAGGTACAGCGCGCCCAGCACGGCGCCGCCCAGCGAGCCGAGGCCGCCGATGACCGCGCTGATGAACACGTTGAAGCTCTCACCGGTGGTGTAGCTGGCGATCGAGAACGCCTGCTGCTGGTGGGTGTACAGCGCACCGCCGACACCGGCGACGAAGCCGGAGATCACGAACGCGGTGAGCTTGGCGCGCACGACCCCGACCGAGAAGCTCTGCGCGGCCCGCTCGTTCTCCCGGATGGCGATGATCACGCGGCCCGTGCGCGACCGGCGCACGCCGCGCAGCGCGGCGTACAGGAGGCCGAAGATGGCGAGCGAGTAGAAGTAGTAGGCGCCCGGGCTGTCCACGCTGATGCGACCGAACAGCGGTGGCCGCTGGAAGCGCTGCTCGCCCTTCGGGAACCAGCCGAAGAAGCGGTCGTTGAGCAGCCAGAACTGGGTGGCGAGGCCGAGCGCGAACGTGGTGACCGCGAGGTACAGCCCGCGCAGCCGGAGCGCCGGCACGCCGACGGCGAAGGCGGCGGTCGCGCCGGCCACGCCACCGACGAGCAGCGCGATCGTGAGGTCGACGTGCCAGCGGGAGGTGACCGTGGCGCTGACCGCCGCCCCGATGCCGACGATGGCCATCTGCCCCAGCGACACCTGCCCGGCCCACCCGGTGAGCACGATCAGCGACAGGCCGATGATCGCGAACGCGAGCAGCGCCGACGCCTTGATCACGTTGCCCACGCCCAGCAGCCGGGGCAGGAGCAGCAGGAACATCGCGGACGCGGCGAGCAGGGTGTAGCGGACGGTGACCACCCAGGGGTGCGCGGCCAGGTGCGCGGGCAGCGGGCGTACCTCCTCCGCGCCGCGCCAGCTGCTGGTGGCGTCGTTGTCGCGCCGCGAGGTGCTGCCGCGCTGGGCGAGCAGGGCGGCGAACATGGCACCGGCCATGATCGGGTAGGCGAGATAGGGCGTGTCGGCGTTGCTCTGCACGCCGAACTCCAGCAGCTTCAGCGCGATCGCGGCGGCCGCGATGATGCCGAGGTTCTCCAGCCGACCGATCACCAGCGCGGCGAGCGCGATCAGCAGCGTGGGCAAGCCCTCCGCGAAGCCGAGCGGCACGCCCGTGATCCCGCTGCGCAGGAACAGGGCGAGGAACGACAGCGCAGCGGCCAGCATCCACACCACGGTGTTCAGGCGGGCGACGGGGATGCCCAGCATCGCCGCCCGGTCGCTGCGCTCGGCCGAGGCGCGGATCGCCGTGCCGAGGCGGCTGCGGTTGAGGAACCAGGCGACGCCGAGCAGGGCGAGCGGCGCGACGGCCATCGCGATGATGTCGTTGCCGCCGAGGATGAACTTGCTCGAGTCGGGCTTCCACGGCGGCATGCTCGCCGACAGCGTGAGCTTCCAGTCCAGCGGCGACTTCAGCCGCTGGCTGGCGAGGTTCTTGCCCCACCAGCGCGGCACGAGGATGCCGAGCACCACCAGCAACTGCGTGACGCCCAGCGTCGCGACCGTCATCACCATGCGCGGCGCGTTGCGGAAGCGGCGGATGATCGCCATCTCCACCACCATGCCGAGCACGATCGCCACCAACATGCCGGCGCCGAGGCCGACGAGGTACGGCCACTGCCAGAACAGGATCAGCGCGGCTGCGAAGCCGGTGGGCACGGTGCCGAGGTCGGCCTGGGCGAAGTTGATCACCCGGTTGGCGCGGTAGATCAGTGCCATCCCGACGGCCAGCATCGCCGCCAGCACGCCGAGCACGAGCCCACGCACCCACAGGCCCACCGGCATGCCGAAGAACACGAGCTGGATCGCGACGAGCGCGCCGATCGTGAAAACGGCCACCACGGTGGCACTACTGCGCTGAGCCCCCACGCGTCGCACGGCGTGGACCGTACATGGTCACAAGAGCCCCGCATGTACGCAGCTGACACCGGCGGGGAACTCGACTCCGTCGGTCGCGCAGAACACGTCGTGATCCTCCACGCGAAAGCCGCGCTCGCGCAATGCACGGGCGAGCGGGTTCGGCTCGGGCACGCAGGCTCGTACGGGAGTGCCTGCCGGCAGCGCGGCACGGATCTCGTCGAAGCGTCGCGCGGGGTCCGTGGCCTGCAGGCGGTGGACGACCGCGGGGGCGCCGGCCCCGGCTCGGGCGAGCTCGACGACTGCGTCGGCGGTGACGACGGCGCCGCGCCCGGCGAGGTAGTCCACCAGCTCCGCACGCTCGCCGCGCCACGGCTCGCGCTCCAGCGGCGGCGCGCCACCGAGGGCGGGGCCGGTGAGGTAGAGCAGCCGCCAGCGCGGCTGCATGCCCGCCCGCCGGTACGCGGGCAGCGCCGCGGCGTGCTGCGAGCTGCACGTCATGCGCTGCTCGTAGCCGTCGAGCAGCTGCCGCAGCAGCGCCCCGCCCACGCCGCCACCCCGGGCGTCGGTGGCGACGAACAGGTCGGTCACCATCGCCGCCGAGCCGATGGGCACCATGCCGCCGAACGCCACGGGGCGCCCGTCGTGGCAGGCCACCAGCAGCCGCCCGCCGGTCGCGACGAACGTCAGGTACGGGGAGTCGATGCCGCCGGCGTCGCCCTCGGCGGCGATCTCGGCGAGGCGCAAGTGGTCGCCCTCGGCGGCGTCGCGGATGGTGACGTGCATCGCCACAGCATCGCAGGGGGTGACTTGTCTCGCGACCGCTCAATCGGCAGGCTGTACGCACCATGAGCCAACCCCCCTTCGCTCACCGGCATCGCTCCGCGCGCCGGTCTCTCGCTGCTCACTGGCAATGGGCCGGCCGCTGCGCGCTCGTCGGCTTGCTGATCCTCGTTCCCGCGGCGTGCAAGAGCAGCCGCCGCACCGCCGCCACCACCACGGCTGCCACCACCACGGTCGCCTCCACCACCACCTCGTCGACCACCACCACGTCGTCCACGACGACGACCACGTCCACCACGCTGCCGCCCACCACCACCACCGAGCCGCTGATCGTCGAGGGTGGCATCGTCAAGGTGGCCAACGCCTCCGGTGTCGACGGGGCGGCGCGGGCGCTCACCGGCGAGCTCGCCGCGCTCGGCTTCACCACCCGCGACGGCACCAACGCGGCGGGCATCGACGAGGACCTCGAGACCAGCAAGATCTATGTCATCGCCGGCAGCGAACCCGTGGCGCAATCGATCAGCAGGCTGATGGGCGGCATCGAGGTCAGCCGCATGCCCACGCCCGCCTGGATCAAGGACGGCACCGCAGGCCTGGGCGACGCCACGGTGCTCGTGATGCTGGGCCACGACCTCGCCGGCAAGCCGCTCGCCGAGATGGACGGCTGACCGCCGGCACGGCCACGATCGGTCACGCCATATCCTCTGACGCGATGTCGAACTCGTCCGCGCCGGTGCCCGATCCCAAACGCAAGACCCCGTGGACGGAGCAACCGCGGGTGCTGGCGCTGCGCCGCCGGTTCGCCGCCGCCGACCTGGGTGCGCGCATCGCCGAGAACTTCCGCGACCACCGCAGCAGCCGCTCGGCCACGCTCGTCGCCCACTTCGCGTTCCTGTCCGTGTTCCCCCTGCTGCTCGTGTTCACCACCATCCTCGGGTTCGTGCTCGAGGGCCAGCCCGATCTGCGCGAGACCATCGTCGACTCCGCCTTCGCCCGCATCCCCTTCGTCGGCAGCCAGCTGCGCCACGACCCGGCACACCTCCAGGGCAACACCGTCGCCCTGGTCGTCGGCCTCGCGCTCGCCCTGTGGGCCGGGCTGAAAGCCTTCAACGCGATCCAGTTCTCCCTCGACGAGGTCGCCGAGGTGCCGCTCGACGATCGACCCAACGTGGTCGAGGTGCGCCTGCGTTCCCTGCTCGGCATCGTCATCGTCGGGATCGCCCAGGTGGGCACCTCCGCGCTCGCCGGCTTCGTGGGCGTGACCGGGGTGCGCGGGCTGCACAAGGCGCTCTTCGCGCTCTCCGCGGTGGTCGTCAACGCGGCGGTGCTCGCCGCCAGCTACCGCTGGCTGTGCAGCCGCTCGTCCACATGGCGGGAGGTCGCGCCGGGAGCGGCCGTGGCCGGGTTTGCGTTCGCCGTTCTCCAACTCGCCGGCACCGCCATCGTCGGCCGCTCGATCTCCAGCGCGACCACGGTGTACGGCGACTTCGCGACCGTCATCGGCCTGATGGCATACCTCAGCCTGCACGCGAGCGCGGCGATGGTGGGCGCCGAACTGAACCACGCGCTGCCGATGCGACGGCACGCACCCGACGCACCGGCACTCCGTGCCTCGGCGAGTCAGCCCTCGACGACCTGAGCGATCCGCTCCAGCGTCTTGGTCATCGCATCCACCGTCTTCGAGCGCAGCGGGCGCACACTCCACGGCTGGCGCTCGCGACTGATGTCCCAGCTCTCGCGCACCAGCGTGCCGCCCTCCTGCGGGATCAGCTCGTAGCGCCAGATGCGCCCACCGATGAACCATCCCAGCACCGGGATCGTCGGCCGCGGCTGCCACGCGATCTGGGCATCCTTCTGGAACTCGACGACGGTGTTCTCCATCGAGTAGCCGATGCCCATCTTCATCGACATGCCGAACTTCGAGCCGAGCGCCAGGCGCTTCGAGCCCTCCGGCGTGCCCTGCACCGTGCCCGACCCGTCGATCTCCTGATGGCGCGACGGGTCGGCGAGCAGGTCGAAGATCTTGCTCGCCGGGGCCTTGATCAATCGTTCGACGGTGGCGACGTTGCGCGTGGAATCGGCGGTTTCAGGCATGCGGACGCCAACCGGCGCGACGAGCGGCACATTCCCGATGTGTCAAGATCTCGTCCGGACGGGCCGATACCCCATCGATGTCGAAGGTCACCCACCGATTCCCTGCGCTCTGCCTGGCCGCCATGTTGGCCGTGAGCGCCTCCGCCGCGGTCTCGCCCGTCGAGCCCGCCGTTGCGGCCGACGCGCCCTGGGTGACGCCCACCTCCCCGGCGAAGTGCAGCACCACCCAGATCGCCACCGGTGACGTCGCGGGTTGCGTGATCACGCTCGGCCCCGGCCTACCCGAGACGCGCGGCTGGCCGACGCCGCCGTACCCCGACCCCACCGACGGCGCCGTGCTCGCCTGGGTGAACCTCACGATCGGGTCCACCGGCGCCACCGTGGCCAAGGTGCAGCAGGCGCTGGTGAACAACGGTGCCACGATCGCCGCCGACGGCCAGTTCGGTTCGCTCACCGCCGCGGCCGTGAAGGCGTACCAGACCGCGCACTCGCTACCCGTCACCGGCATCGTCGACGAGGCCATGGCGAACGCGCTCGGCGTGCAGAACACGGGGCCCGGCACGTTCCCGCCCACCGGCTGGACCTGGCTCGGCTGGGGGTACAACCGCTCGCTGGCGCTGTACCAGTGGGAGCAGCAGATCGTCGGCAACACCGCCGCGATCGGCACCGTGCAGCCGAACCAGCTGCGCAGCTTCGCCGACGCGCTGCCCCTGTTCGAGGGCTTCGTCGCGGAGATCCAGGCGCGCGGTTACGTCATCAGTGACGCCGGCATGTACGTCTTCCGCTGCACCGCCAGCACCCGCAAGGACTGCGCCGGCCTCACCCGCAGCAGCCTGTCGAACCACGCATACGGGTTGGCCCTCGACATCAACACGGCCAAGAACCCGCTGAAGACCTACTACGGCGTCAACGGTGCCAGCGCCTGCCAGACGCCGGTGCAGACCGACATCCCACAGTGGGTGGTGCAGGTCGCCGAGACGTGGGGCCTCTACTGGGGCGGCTACGGCTGGAGCAGCGGGTGCTCGTCGCCGGCGCAGGTGAAGACGTCGGTCAGCCGCGACCCGATGCACTTCGAGTTCAACGGCACCGTCGCGCAGGCGCAGGCGATCCTGCAGTACCGCCAGAACGGCACGGGGCCGACGGTGCCGACCGGCAACTGCTTCCAGGTGGCCGACGCGAAGGGCTCCGTCACGACCCGCTGCTTCGCCAAGACCGAGGTGCCCGGCGCCAACACGCGGGTGGTCGTCACCACCGACGCCCCCGAGGGCGCCCAGGCCGCGCTCGTCAACATCACCACGGCCGGTGCTGCCGAGAACGGCTACATCACCGCCGAGAGCTGTGGTGCGACCACCAGCACCGCCCGCCAGTGGTCGAACGGCAACGTCCGCCCGAACCGCGCGGTGGCATCGGCCGCCGTCGTGCCACTCGACGAACTGGGCCGCTTCTGCCTGTACCAGTCCACCGCGATGCACACCATCGTCGACGTGCAGGGCTACTTCACCGTGCCCGAATCGACGCCGACGGGCAGCTTCTACACACCGATCGCACCGCAGCGCAGCACCGACACGCGCAGCAAGCCGATCTGCCTACCCGATGCCGGCTGCAACGGGCTGGGCCCGATCGCTGCCGGCACCGAGATCCGCAACACGGCGACCGCACCGTCGGGCACGACCGCGACGGTCGCCAACGTCACCGTCGTGGGCGGCTCGGGCCAGGGCTATGTCACCGCCGACGCGTGCGCGACGCTCGTCCCCGGCCCGCAGACGCGCAGCGTCGTCAACTTCGCGAACGGCGACACGGTCGCGAACATGGTGGTCGTGCCGTCGGCGGACACCGCGGCCGGCGCCGAGTTCTGCACCTACTCGCCGAACACGCTGCACGAGATCATCGACGTGCAGGGCTACTTCGGGCCGATGAGCACCACCAGCCTGGCCTACACGGTCCAGACCCCGACGCGCGTGATGGACACCAGGCAGTGCTGGACCGACCCGGTCACCGGTGCCCAGCGCTGCGGCCAGCGCAACGCTGCCGGCAGCATCGTGCGCCTCAAGGCACCGGCCGGCGTGCAGGCGATCGTCGTCAACCTGACGTCGATCGACGCGCAGGCCGCCGGCTACGTCACCGCCAACGCCTGCTCGGGCCTCGCCGCCGGGCCGCAGTCGCAGTCGAACCTGAACGCGGTCGTCGGCTCGCCCGTCGCCAACATGGCGATCGTGCCGGTCGGCGCCGACGGCACCTACTGCGTGTACATGTCGAGCGCGATGCACCTGGCCGTCGACGTGATGGGCACCTTCGCCCCCGGCGTCGGCCTCCAGTTCGAGCCGGTCACTCCGGTCCGCGTCCACGACTCACGCCAGCCCGGCTGACCCTCCGAGTGCGTGGGCTCCGGTGCGAGTGCCAGCCGTCGGTCAGGCGGGTGGCGGGACGCTGCGGTCGCTGACCCAGTTGCCGTGGAAGCCGTACGGGATGCGCTGCGGCAGCAGCACCCTGGCGACGGGCGGGCGGGCGAAGTCCTGGGCGTCGAGGATCACCAGCTCGGCCTTGCCCTCGGGCACGTCGTGCACGAACGTGACCAGCCAGCCGTCGTCCTCACCCGCACCGTCCGCGCCGGCGCCCTGGCGGGCGACGAAGACGGGCTCGCCCGCGCTGCGCCCGGGGCCGTGGTCGAACACCGACCGCTCGCCGGTGTGCAGGTCGTACTTGATCGTCGGCCAGCCGGGCTGCAGGCTGGGGCTGGCGCAGTAGCCGTAGCGATACGGCTTGCCGGTGAGCGCGCCGCGGTGGCGCGGGAACTCCGTCCAGGTCTCGTCGATCACGGTGGTGCTGCACGTCCCGGTGGCGGGGTTCAGCACCCATCGCTCGAAGCGGGCGAAGTTGTCGCCGAAGGGCCCGCGCACGTCCGTGTCGAACATCGTGTCGTACACGCACAGGTCGACGACGACGCTGCCGTCGGCCTGGTCGTAGGCGTTCATCGGGTGGAAGACGTAGCTGATCGGCACGTCGACCCACACGATGTCTGCGGCCTCGCCCTCGCGCGGCAGGAAGCCGAACCGGCTGCCGTGGCCGGGGTTCCACTTGAACGGGAAGCGGCCCTCCATCGCCATCTCGATGCTGAGCGTGACGGGCATGTCGTAGACGATCGCGTAGCGCTGGGTGAGCGACATGTCGTGCACCATCGGCCCGTCGTTCACCGGCACGTCGACCGTGCGGCGCACACGCCCGTCGGCGCCCACCACCACGTACTGCACATGGTCGAGCCACTGCGGTAGGGCGTAGACGACCGCGTGCATCTCGCCGGTGTCGGGGTCGACCTTCGGGTGCGCGGTGAACGCGCCGGGCAGGGTGCCGTAGAAGTCGTTTCGGCCGACGGTCTCCAGCTCGTAGGTCAGCTCGACGGGGCAGCCACCGGCCTCGACCATCGCCCAGGTGATGCCGGTGAAACCACCGACGTTCGTGTTCGGGCCGCCCGGGCTGTCGTTCCAGTTGCGGCCGGGGATGTCGGGCTGCCCGCGGCGCTGGCTGAGGCTGCTGGAGCCGACGTAGCGGTTGCGGTACCACTTCGCCTGGCCGTCGAGCAGCCGCACGCCGTGCACCATCCCGTCGCCGATGAACCAGTGGTGCGTCGCCTGGTCGACCTCGCTGAACGGGTTCGGCCCGTTGCGCAGGTAGCGGCCGGCGAGCTCGGCGGGGATCTCGCCGATCACGGGCAGGTCGAAGGCGGTGACCTCCTCCGTGACCGGTGCGTAGTTCCCCTGCAGGTACGGGTTGGTGGTGCTCGAACGAACGGTGTCGGTCATGACGTTCCCCTGTCGTGCGCGCCGATCTCGTGGACCGGTCGTGCCAACCGTACATCCACCGTCGATTCCGTCTGACCGGAGGGCAGTTGGGCCGCCGCAGACCCGGGCGAGCCTTACGCCGTTCCGTCAGGCGGTGGGGAGGCGGTAGCCGAGGACGGCGCCGCCGCCGGGCGCGTTGGCGGCGGTCACGGTGCCGCCGTGGGCGTCGACCACCGACTTGACGATCGACAGGCCCAGGCCGGAGCCAGGCTTGCTGCGCATCGCCACCGACCGGTAGAAGCGATCGAACAGGTGCGGAATGTCGCTGTCGACCAGGCCCGGGCCGTGGTCGCGCACGGTCACCTCACCGCCGGCGATCGCGACCTCGATCGGGCCGTCGGGCGCGAACTTGCAGGCGTTGTCGATCAGGTTCTGCGTCGCCCGCTCGAGCGCGTTCGGCCGGCCGTCCACCGTGCTGCCGTCGGCCTGCACGACGACGTCGCGGCCGAAACGGCGGCGGGCGCGGGCAGCTGCTCGCTCGGCGACATCGGCCAGGCGCACCGGCTGCACCGGCTCGTCGTCGCGGCGGTCGGTGGCCAGCTCGACGAGCTCGTTCACCAGATCGGTGAGCTCGCGCGTCTCGCTGTCCAGGTCGGAGAGCAGCTGGTCGCGAGAGTCTGGCGCGAGCTGGTCGTGGCGCCGGCGCAGCACCGAGATGTTGGTGCGCAGGCTGGTCAGGGGTGTGCGCAGCTCGTGGCCCGCGTCCTGCACCAGCTGGTGCTGCTCGTGCTTGCTCGCCTGCAGCGCGGCGAGCATGGCGCTGAACGCGCGGCCGAGGCGGCCGGTCTCGTCGCCACCGTCGACCGGCACGTCGACGTCGAGGCGACCGGTCTCGGCGACCTCACCGGCGACGGTGGTGAGCCGCTCGAGCCGGCGCGTGACCTGGCGAGCGATGAGCCACCCGAGCAGCGCCGAGAGCACACCGACGACGACGACGGCGACGAGGGTGCTGCGCAGGATCCGGCCGAGCGACTTCTCGCTCTCGGCGAGCGACCGGGCCAGCTGAACCGCACCGTACTGGCTCTTCACGGTGAGCATCCGGTATCGCTCGCCGTCGATCTCCACGTCGTAGCGGGCGCGAGCGGTTGGGTCGGTGCTGGCGGCGACGGCCCGATCGGCGTCGCTGACCGGCAGCGAGTCCATCTGGCCGGTGGTGAGCACAGTGCCGTCGGCGTCGATCACCTGGTACAGCACCTGCTCGAAGCTGCGCGGCCGGTCCTCGTGACCCGGCCGGCCGGCGGTGGGGACGTCGCCGTCGTCGTCGGGGTCGCCGAGGGATGGCCGCTCCTGCAGGCTGCGGGCCGCGGCGTCGAGCGACGAGTCGACGGTCTCCTCCAGCTCGTGGCGGGTGGCGGTGTAGGAGGCGACGCCGATGGCACCCGTGGCACACACCGACAGCAGGATGAGCGCGAGGACGATCTTGAGCCGGAGGCTCACGCGACACGCACCGTGTAGCCCACACCCCTGACGGTGTGGATCAGCTTCGCGTCGCCCTCGCCCTCCAGCTTGCGGCGCAGGTACGAGATGTAGACGGCGAGGTTCTTCGAGTCGGGACCGAAGTCGTAACCCCAGATTC